>JBGSNJ010000084.1:0-13501 GCA_041739715.1 Aestuariivirga sp. | reverse complement strand
GCGCTGCCCGCCCGAGAGTTCGCGCGGGAAGCGCTGCAGGAGATGCCCGATGCCCAGCATCTCGGCAGCGCGGGCGACGCGCTTCTCGACTTCCGGCTCCGCGAACTTTCGGGCGCGCAGGCCGAAGGCGATATTGTCCTTCACGTTGAGATAGGGGTAGAGCGCGTAGTTCTGGAAGACCATGGCGATGTCGCGGTCGCGCGGGCGCGCATAGGTCACATCGCGGCCGCCGATCTCGACGCTGCCTTCACTTGCCTCTTCCAGGCCGGCGATGGTGCGCAGCAAGGTGGACTTGCCGCAGCCGGACGGGCCGACAAGGACGGTGAACTCGCCGGACGGCACTTCCAGGTTGATGCCCTTCACGGCGTGGAAGGCGCCATAGTGCTTGTGCAGGTTGGTGATCTTGAGATCCGACATGGCTAACCCTTGACTGCGCCCATCGAGATGCCGCGCACCAGGTAGCGCTGCATGATCGCGACGGTGAAGAAGACCGGAATGGTGCCGAGCACCGACATGGCGGCGATCTTGGCCCAGAAGTTGGACTGGCCGCCGAAATAGTGCGTGACCTGCACCGTATAGGTGGTGACTTCGGTGCGTGTCAGCACCAGCGCGAAGAGGAAGTCATTCCACGAGAAGATGAAGGTGAAGACGGCGGTGGCAAAGAGGCCGGAGCGCGCCATGGGCAGTACCACCTTCCACAGCACTTCCCAGCGGCTGCAGCCGTCGACCAGCGCGCTCTCCTCGAGCTCGAGCGGAATATCCTCGATATAGCCGCGCATCATCCAGATCACATAGGGCAGGCTGAAGGCCGTGTAGAGGATGATGAGGCCGTGAAAGGTGTCGACCCAGCCGAGATACACATAGAGCAGGAAAATCGGGAACACGATGGCCACGGGTGGCATCATGCGCTGCGAGATGATCCAGACGGCGAGATTCTCGCCGCCGGTCTTGAAGCGGACCAGGCTGTAGGCCGCGATGGTGCCGAGGATCATGGCGAAGACCGTCGACACGCTGGCCAGCACAAGGCTGTTCCACACGGTCCATGCGTCGCCGTCCTTGAACAGCACCCAATAGTTGGAGAACTGGATGCTGGCCGGATACCAGACCGGCGGAAAGGCGAAGATCTCGTCCGGCGTCTTGAAGGAAATGCTGAACAGCCAGTAGACCGGGAAGACGAAGACGATCACCAGCATCGTGGCGAGCACATAGCGGAAGGCGAGCCGCAGTCCAGGGCGGCGGTGGAAGGGGAGCGCACTCATTTCGCCAGCCGCATGCGGCGGATGGCCCAGGTGCAGACCACCGTAAGGATGGCGATCACCAGGAAGGCGATGGCCGCGGTGTAGCTGGTCTCGAACTGCTTGAAGCCCTGCACATAGGCATAGATGGAGATGGTCTCGGTCTTTGTTCCCGGTCCGCCCTGGGTGAGGGCCCAGATGATGTCGAAGATTCGGAAGAGGTCGAGGCCGCGGATGAGGATGGCGATGGCCATGACCGGCCAGATCGCCGGCACCACGATATAGCGGAAGTTGCGCCAGAAGCGGGCACCGTCGATCTCGGCCGCCTCAAGCTGCGACTTGTCGACGTTGGACAGCGCGGCAAGCAGGATCAGGAACATGAAGGGCGTCCATTGCCAGATCTCGCAGAAGATGATGGCCGGATAGACGAGATTGGGATTGATGGTCCACAGAAGGTCCATGCGCTCGCCCGCGAAGAAGCTGACGATCTGGTTGATCGGGCCATAGCGGTTGTCGAAGAGCAGGCGCCAGGTGGCGCCCGCCACGATGGGCGAGATGATGGTGGGCAAAACGAGGAGCGCCACGAAGAGCTGGCGGCCCGGCATGCGCTCGAGAAACAGATAGGCCATGGCGAGGCCGAGGATCAGCTCGATCGGAAGTGCGATGGCGGTGATCAGCAGCGTGTGGGCCAGGGACCACCAGAGCCGCGCGTCCTTGAACAGGTTGGCGTAGTTGTATAGGCCTGCGAAGGACGTGTCCGTGTCCATCATGTCGATGCGCATGAAGCTCACGACAAGCGAATAGATCAGCGGAAAGAGGCCGATAAGCAAAAGGAGGAAGATGGCCGGCGCCACCAGCCAATACTTGAAATTGCGATCGGGATGAACGGCCGCCGTCATGCGTGCAGATTGCTTCTGAAAATCTTCGGGATCAATGCCCTTGGGCGAATGGCCTCCCCCGCAAAGGAGGGAGGCCACCGATGGCGTTACATCTTGGGATAGGCGCCGGACTTGGACGCCCAGTCGGCATAGACGGCCTTCTGCTTGTCCACGCCGATCTTTTCGGTGATGGCATCCCACTCGGCCGCGGCAGCGTCGAGGATGGCCTTGGGATCCTCGCCCGACCACAGCTTGGACACCGACTGGCGCAGCACTTCCTCGTACTTGTCGGTCTGCAGCACCGACAGGTCGAGAAGGCCGTTGTTGGCGCCGTCCTGCAGCGCCTTCAGGTAGTCCTTGGCGTCGGGCCAAAGCGCGGCATAACCCGGATCCGTGAAGTGCGAGTCGCGGAAGGGGTCGCGCAGCGCATAAGGCAGCTTCACGCGTTCGAGGCTGACGGCCTCGCTGTTCAGCCACTGGATGAACAGATAGGCGGCATCCTTGTTCTTCGACGCCGACGAGACCGAGAGGCAGAAGCCGGCGGCCAGTTCCGGATGTCCGCCCGGCGTCATGGCATAACCGACCTTGCCCGCGATGGTGGACTTGGGAACCCAGCTCATGACTTCCTGGTCCGTGCCATAGCTCGCGGCCCAGCGGCCATAGGGCGGCCAGGAGATGGTCATGGCCGTCTGGCCCTGCAGGAAGGCGGCAAGGTTCTCAACGAAGCCCCACTGCTCCACGCCGGCCGGGGCATACTTGTTCTCGGCTAGCCAGTCGGTGAAGACCTTGACGCCTGCATCGGTGTTGATCGTGGCCTTCATGGTTTCGGCGTCGAAGAACTTTCCGCCCTCGTTGCGGAAACGCTCCTGGAACATGAAATTGCCGTAGCCCGGTTCGCGGAAGAAGGCCGCGCCATAGGGCTTGCCGCCAGTCACTTCGGTGATGAGGCTGGCAACCTGGTCGAAGTCCTTCCAAGTCGTCGGCGGCACCGGAAGGTCGGCGCCGTACTTGTCCTTGTAGGCCTTCTGGATCGCCGGATCGGTGAGCACGTCCTTGCGGTAGTACAGGACGAAGACGTCGCCGTCGTCCGGCAGGCCGTAGATCTTGCCATTCACCATCATCTGGTTGTCGCGGTAGGTCGATGCGATCTTCATCAGCTCGTCGCGATAGCCGTACTTGTCGACGAAGGAATCGAGCACCTCGAGGGCGCCGGCATTGGCGAGGTCGGGCATCCAGGACGGGATGACGTTGAGCGCGTCATAGGCGCCCGCGCCCGAGCGGAAGTCCTGCATGATCTTGGTGAACATCTCGGCCACCGGAACCTCGACGACCTTGACGTCGATGCCGGTGAGCTCCTTCCATTTCGGACCGGAGAAGTTCAGCGGGTCCAGCGACTGCAGGCCCGCCTCCCAGACGATGGTGATCGTCTGGCCGCTATACTGCTTGGCGGCTTCCACCGCCGTTGCCGCGCCATCGGCGGCGAGTGCCGCGCGTGTCGGCAGGGTACCCGCAAGCCCGGCGGCAATGCCGATCTTGCCTACGTCACGTCTTGTTACCATTGTCGTCCTCCCGTTTGAGAATGGCTGCGACAGGCGGCCATTCGAGTCTCCCCCGTGTCCTCCAGGGGAATTGCATCACCCGAAGCGCTTGGCGAAGCCTTCGAGCTTTTTCTTGAAGCCGTCACGTTCCAGCACGTCGCGATTGACCACGCCGCGCGGAACCTGTCCCTTCTGCACCTCGAGCACCGCCTTCACGTCCGCCGCACCGTTTCCGGCGAAGCATTGGTCGGTCCAGCACAGCGCATGCGGCGCCACGATGATGTTGTCGAGCTTGAAGAGCGGATCGTCAGGATCGGTCGGCTCCTGTTCGAAGACGTCAAGCCCGGCTCCGGCGATCTTCCGCTCCTGAAGCACCTTGGTCAATGCCTTCTGGTCGACAATCGGCCCGCGCGCCGTATTGATGAAGAAGGCGGAGGGCTTCATCAGCGCCAGCCGCTCGGCATTGACGATATGGTGCGTCTGCGGCGTGAGCGGGCAATTGACTGTAAGTAAGTCCGAGCGCGCAAAGAGATCCTCCAGCCCCACCAGCTCGATGCCGAGCTCCGCGGCAGTCCGTGGGTCTGCATAAGGATCATGTGCAATGAACTTCATGTCGAAGGGCCGCGCCAGGCGGAACATCTCGGCGCCTATATTGCCGACGCCGAGGGATCCCAGCGTCTTTCCCACCAGGCCGACGCCCATGTGTTCGCCGCGCGCGGCAAAGCCGGGCGCACCCATCCGCGCAAGCCTGTCCTTGACCATCATCTTGCCGGTGAGCGCGAGGATGAAGGTGAGGATGGACACGGCCACCGGGCGGCGCACGCCATCGGGCGTGATGACGAGTGCGATGTCATTGGCCGTGCAGGCCGGGACATCCACTGTGTCGTAGCCGACGCCGAAGCGGGCAATGACCGCAAGACGGCCGGACTTCGGAACGCTCTCGGGGGCAAAGCGGTGGGCCAGGAGGATGAGGGCGTCGAACTCCTCCAATTGATCGGCGCGCAGCGGATTGGCATTGTCGAGGAAGGCCATGTCGACCTCTTTTGCCTTGCGCAGGGGCTCGAGGTCGAAGTCCACGAAGGTGGGCGTGCCATCCGGCTTGCGGAAGTCGCCCGAGATCGCGACGCGGTAGGGCAGGCTCATGGACGGCAACCTTCGCGCAGCGTGGTAATGGCCGAGGTCAGCGCATCGCGCAGCACCCAGGCATCGCCGGAGTAGCAGCAGAAGTCGAAGCCCTGCCTGTACAGCGCGATTCCGGCATCGGTGGTTGGCACCAGCCGGCCCAGCGCCTTGCCGTGTTTGCGCGTGGCCGCAACAGTGCGGTCGATGGCCTCGAGGAACTTGGGGTGATTGAACTCGCCGGGAATGCCAAGCGAGACCGAAAGATCGAAATGGCCAACCCACAGGGCATCGACGCCATCCAGTGCGGCGATCTCGTCGGCATTCTTCGCGCCATCGGCCGTCTCGATCTGGCAGAAGAGCGTCGTGCGGGCGTTGGCGCCCGCCAGCTTCTCGGGCACCGGACCCGTGGCATAGTTGTCATGCGCCACGCCGAGCGCCACGCCGCGCATGCCGGCAGGGTAGTATTTCATGCAGTCCAGGATCGCCCGGGCTTCCGCCGCCGAATTGACCATGGGGATCATCAGGCCTTCGGCCCCCATGTCGCAGGCACGGGCGATGTGATGGTACTCCTTCGACGGAACGCGAACGATCGCCGCCACGCCAGCGGCCTCGAGATAGCGGAGTCCGCTCTTGACGGTTTCGAATCCGAAACCCGAGTGTTCCATGTCGAAGAGCGCGAAGTCGCAGCCGGCCTGCTTCAGGATGTGCCCGATCCCGGGCGTCATGAATTCGACGAGGAAGTGCCCGAGCTTGATCTCGCGCGACTTCGCCATGTCCTTGAGGGTCTGTCTTGCCATCAGTGCTTCTCCGGATCGGTGCCTTCGCAGGCAAGTGAAAAGGACGCCACGGTCTTGCTGAGAACAAGTTCGGCGCTGTCGCGGTTGAACTGCGCGAAATGCGCGGTCTTCAGATGCGCGTCGAAGGCAGGCTTGTCGTCATAGATTTCATAGAGAAACACCCGGTCCGGTTCGTCTTGCGGCGCCAGCACGTCGAAGCGCCGGCATCCCGGTTCCTCATGGCAGGAGGCGATGGCATTGGCGTCGATCAGCCGCCGGAACGCCGCCATGGCGCCGGGCTTGAGTCTGAAGTCAACGGTGATCACGAAGCCGCTCATGTCTTGCCTGTCCTTACGTGCCAGTACAGTCCGATGACCTGGTCAAGGTGTTCGCGCATGCAGCGGGCGGCGGCATCGGCATCATGCGTGCGGATCGCCTCGAAGATGGAGCCATGCGCGTCATAGGCAATCCGGTTCTGTCCTGGAAAGCTGAGCGTCACGTGGCGCTGGTCGACCAGCCATTCGAGAATGGCCGAATGGAGCGCCGGATAGATCGGGTTCTTCGGTATGGTCGCGATGGCATAGTGGAAGTCGATGTCAGTGCGCTCGAAGCTGCGCATGTCGCCGATGGCGTCGCCATTCGCTTTGAGCGCAGCTGCCAGCCGAGCGATGTCCTGCTCCGTCGCCAGGCGCGCCGCATCGCGCACAAGTCCGGTCTCGAACAGGATGCGCGCCTCCTGAAAGTGGCGGATGCCCTCGGGGGCGGACAGCAGATAGCGAGCGCTGCCGGCAAGCGAGGACATGACGGCGGCAGGCGTAGGGGTGGCCACCCGCGCCCGGGCCCCGGGGCGGAGTTCGACCAGGCCCATGCGCTGCAGATGAAAGAGGGCCTCGCGGACCGCCGTGCGGCCGACTCCGAATTCCTTCATCAGGTCACGTTCCGAAGGCAGCTCGTCGCCGGGGGCTGACTGCTGGCTGCGAATGCGCTGCTCAAGGATCTCGGCGATCTGTTCGAAAAGCCGGGACCGTTTCAGGACCGTCATCGCTGGTATACCTGTCATACCAGTTAAGGCTAGAGCGGTTTTCGAGGATGCGTCAAGCGCTTGTGGTGATTTGAAAAAGAATCCACAGCAGGGCTTGCATAATATTAGAATATTATAATATATAGGCGAGATCACGCGGCAGAGCCGCACATCAAGGGAGTCGCAAATGAATCTGGATCGCGCTGTTCTGGCCTTTGCAGGAGTTGTCGTCCTGATCTCGGTCCTGCTCGCCCATCTTGTTTCACCTTACTGGCTGCTGCTCACGGTCTTTGCCGGTTTGAACATGTTTCAGGCAGCCTTCACGGGGTTCTGTCCGGCCGCAATGATCTTCAAGAAGCTTGGCTGCCGTTCGGGCGAGGCCTTCAAATAGGCTGCTGGAGCCTGATCGAGGTGAAGACGATGCGCAAGCTGGCAGTGTTGGGATTGGCCGCGCTGGTGTCTCTGGCCGCTCAGGCCGGAGCGGCGGAGATGGTGGTTCAGCCGGTCGAGAAGATCGAGCGCAAGGCGGTCTACGGACGGGTTGAAAGCCGCGACACCGTGATGGCCCGTGCCCGGATCGGCGGGACCGTGCAGTCGCTCGCCGTGGAAGAGGGAACCGCTGTCAAGGCCGGCGATGTCATCGCCACTGTCGTTGACGACAAGCTTGCGTTGCAGCTCAAGGCCACCGATGCCCGCATCCAGGCGATCGACGCCCAGCTTCAGAACAGCATCGTCGAACTGCAGCGCGCCCAGAAGCTGCTCTCCACGGGAACGGTGCCGAAGAGCCGCGTCGACACACAGCAGACCCAGGTGGACGTCCTGACGAACCAGCTGGCGCAGGCCCAGGCCGAACGGCAGGTGCTGGTGCAGCAGGGCACGGAAGGCGACGTCATTGCCCCCGCGCCGGGGCGCGTGCTGGCGGTGCCGGTGACCAGGGGCAGCGTCATTCTGCCGGGCGAGACCGTCGCGCGTATCGCCGGCGGCGGTTACTTCCTCCGCCTGGCGCTGCCGGAACGCCATGCGGCGCGGATCGTGGAGGGCGATGCCGTATTGGTGGGCGCCCGCGGCATGTCGCTTGAGCCCGATGCGGCGCGGCAGGGCAAGCTGGTGAAGGTCTATCCGGAGGTTGCCGATGGCCGCGTCTTCGCCGATGTCGAGGTGGATGGGCTTGGCGACTTCTTTGTCGGCGAACGGACCCTGGTCTGGATCCCGGTCGACACGCGCAAGGTCATCGCCGTGCCGCCGGCATCGGTGAGCAACCGTTTCGGCGTGGACTACGTAAAGGTGCAGGGTGCCGCAGCCGCGATCGACGTTCCCGTCATCATCGGCGAAACCTTCGAGTCGGCCGAAGGGCCGCGCGTCGAGATCCTGTCCGGCCTCAATCCCGGTGACCGTGTGCTGGTTCCATGACACCCGATAACAACGTGAGGCTCGGCATCGCCGGTCAGCTGACCAAGGCCTTCATCACTTCGCCGCTGACGCCGCTCTTTCTCTTTGCCGCGCTCGTTGTGGGCCTCGTGGCCCTGGTCACCCTGCCGCGCGAGGAAGAGCCGCAGATCTCGGTGCCGATGGTGGACATCCACGTCCGCGCCGACGGTCTCAAGGCCGAAGATGCGGTGAAGCTGGTCACCGAGCCGCTTGAGACGATCGTCAAGAGCATCGACGGCGTTGAGCACGTCTATTCGCAGACGCGGGACGATGGCGCCATGGTGACGGCGCGCTTCCTCGTGGGCACCAGTTCCGATGCGGCGATCCTGCGGGTGCACGAGAAGATCCGCGCCAACATGGACCGCATCCCGGTCGGCGTGCCCGAGCCGCTGATCGTCGGCCGCGGCATCGACGATGTGGCAATCGTCGTCCTGACGCTCTCACCCAAACCCGAGGCTGCCGCGCATTGGACGGCCAACGGGCTGAGCCGCGTCGCGCGCGAACTGCAGGTGGAACTGGCCAAGCTCGATGACATCGGCCTCACCTATATCGTCGGCGCGCAGGGCGAGGAGATCCGCATCGAGCCCGATCCCGAGAAGCTGTCGCTCTATGGCATTACCCTGCAACAGCTGGCGGGCAAGCTGGGCGGCGCCAACCGCTCGTTCCAGGCGGGCCAGATCCGCGACGACAACAAGCAGGTCTCGCTGATGGTGGGCCAGACGCTGCAGACGCCAGCCGAGATCGGCAACATCCTGCTGACCGCGCGCGACGGCCGCCCTGTCTATGTTCGCGATGTGGCGAACGTTCTACTGTCGTCCGGCAATGCCGAGCATCGGGTCAGCAATATGCTTCACACGCCAGATGGCATGCTCGCCGTGCCGGCCGTCTCGCTGGCCATCGCCAAGCGGCCTGGTACCAATGCGGTGATGATCTCAGAGCACATCGTGGAGCGGCTCGAACAGCTCAAGGGGCAGATCATCCCCGAGGATGTTACCGTCGACATCACGCGCAACTATGGCGAAACCGCCAACGAGAAGGCCAACGAGCTTCTCTTCCACCTGGCGCTGGCCACCATCTCCATCGTGATCCTGGTGGCGCTGTCCATCGGCTGGCGCGAGGCGATCGTCGTCGCCATTGTCATTCCCTCCACCATCCTGCTGACGCTCTTCGCGGCGCGCCTGATGGGCTACACGCTGAACCGCGTGAGCCTCTTTGCCCTCATCTTCTCCATCGGTATCCTGGTGGACGACGCCATCGTGGTGATCGAGAACATCGCCCGCCACTGGGCGATGAAGGATGGGCGCTCGCGCGTCACCGCCGCCATCGATGCGGTGGCGGAAGTCGGAAACCCGACGATTGTCGCGACGCTCACCGTGGTGGCCGCCCTGCTGCCCATGCTCTTCGTGTCGGGCCTGATGGGCCCCTACATGAGCCCCATTCCGGCCGTTGCCTCGGCGGCCATGATCTTCTCCTTCTTCGTGGCCGTCATGGTGACCCCGTGGCTGATGATGAAACTTTCACCCGCAAATGCTGAAGACCATGGCCATGGCGATGCGCAGGGTGGCCGCTTCGGCAGATCATATCTGGTTGTCGCGCGTCCCATCCTCAAATCGAAGCTGCGGGCCTGGATCTTCCTTCTCGCTGTCGGCATCGTGACGCTGGGGTCGCTGGGGCTGTTCTACACCAAGGACGTGACCGTCAAGCTCCTGCCCTTCGACAACAAGTCGGAGTTGCAGGTCGTCGTCGATCTGCCAGAAGGTTCCTCGGTGGAAGCGACCGACAGGGTGCTGCGCGAAGCCGCGGAGATCGCGTCGGCCTTGCCCGATGTGCACGGCCTTCAGACCTATGCCGGCACCGCCGCGCCCTTCAACTTCAATGGCCTCGTGCGCCACTACTACCTGCGCAGCCAGCCCGAGCAGGGCGATCTGCAGATCACGCTCAAGTCGAGGGAGGAGCGCGAAAGGTCCAGCCACGACGTAGCGCTAGAATTGCGCGAGAAGCTCAAGGGCCTCGTCCTGCCGGAAGGAACCTCCATCAAGGTGGTGGAGCCGCCGCCGGGTCCGCCCGTGCTGGCCACTCTTCTGGCCGAGATATACGGACCCGATGCCGAGACACGGCGCAGAACGGCCGCCAAGGTGCGCGAGGCCTTCGAGAAGGTTCCCTTCATCGTCGACGTGGATGACAGCTACGGCGTGCAGACGCCGAGGGTCCGCGTGTCGATCAACCAGGACAGTCTCGAGTACCACAAGGTGCAGGAAAGCGATGTCTACGACACGCTGCAGGCGCTCTATGCGCAGTCGACGGTGGGCTACTCGCATCGCGGCGAGGGACGGCAGCCCATTCCGATCAATCTCGGACTGCCCAAGGGTGAGCGGGTGATCAGCGAGAAGGCCCTGTCCACGCCCGTTGCGGCCAATGCCATTCCCGGCGCGCGCGACGTGGTGGAGTTGGGCGATGTCGTGCGGGTCGGCACCGAACAGTCTTCGTTTCCGGTCTTCCGCCACAACGGCCGCCCGGCCGAAATGGTGACCGCGGAACTGGCGGGTGATTTCGAGGCGCCGGTCTATGGCATGATCGAGGTGAACCGCGCGCTGGACAGCATCGACTGGACCGGCCTCGAGCGGCCCGCGATCGCGCTGCACGGGCAGCCGCTCGACGAGTCGAAGCCCGTCCTGCTGTGGGACGGCGAATGGGAGGTGACATGGGTGACCTTCCGCGACATGGGCGCGGCCTTTCTCGTGGCGCTGCTCGGCATCTACGTGCTGGTGGTGGGCCAGTTCCGGTCCTTCAAGCTGCCGCTGGTGATTCTGACTCCCGTGCCGCTCACCTTCATCGGTATCATGCTTGGCCACTGGCTCTTCGATGCTGCCTTCACGGCCACCTCGATGATCGGCTTCATCGCGCTGGCCGGCATCATTGTGCGCAATTCGATTCTGCTGGTGGACTTCATCAAGCATTCCTGGACGCCGGACCGGAACCTCCATGACGTTCTGCTGGAAGCGGGCGCCATCCGCTTCAAGCCCATCCTGCTCACCGCTATCGCGGCCATGATCGGCGCCGCGGTGATCCTGACCGA
Organism: Aestuariivirga sp.; assembly: GCA_041739715.1. Taxonomy (GTDB): domain Bacteria; phylum Pseudomonadota; class Alphaproteobacteria; order Rhizobiales; family Aestuariivirgaceae; genus Aestuariivirga. The sequence goes on along the minus strand of JBGSNJ010000084.1, from coordinate 2,427 downwards.
CCCGATCTTCCAGGGTCTCGCGATCTCGCTGCTCTTCGGTCTCGCCTCATCGACGGCGCTCACCGTGCTGGTCATCCCGGCAATCTACCTCGTCCTGCGCGGCAGCAGCTTGCGGCGCGAGCCCGTCACGGGATAGCATCGTCCAAATTCCGCACAGCGAGAGGATCTCATGAGCGCCAAGATCGACGACATTCTGGCGGCTGCCCGCCGCCATTGCGACGAGGTCATCCGCCCGGGTGTCGATGGCTGGAATGCCGCGCGCAGGTGGCCGCGCGCCGCGTCAGACAAGGCGGCGGCCCTTGGGCTTCTCGGTCTCTATGCGCCGGCTGAATGGGGCGGGCAAGGGCTCTCGCTTGGCGACGGCATCCGGGTTTACGAGGAGCTGGGCAAGGGCGACGGCGCCTATGCCTTCGCGCTGTCGATGCACAACATCTGCACCTTCGCGGTCTGCGGCTTCGGCAGCGAGGCGCTGAAGCGGGACTGGGCCCGCGATCTCACCACGGGCCGCAAGCTGGCCAACTTCTCGCTGACCGAACCCCAGTCGGGTTCGGATGCGTCGACCATGTATTCCAAGGCGCGCATCAATGGCGATGGCACATGGACGATCAACGGCGCCAAGGCCTGGGTGTCACTCGCCGGCGAGGCCGACATCTACCTGACCGTGGTCAAGACATCGGATGCGCCGGGCCACAAGGACATGGCGATGATCGCCATTCCGAAGGGCACCAAGGGCCTCAGCTTCGGGCCGCTCTATGACACGCCGTCCTACAATTTCCTGCCGATGGGCGAGATGCACCTCGACAACGTGGTCGTGCCGGAAGCCAACATCATTCTTCCCGTCGGCAAGGGCCTGCAGGGATCGCTCATGGCCATCGACATCGCGCGGGTCTCGATCGCCGCGGGCTGCTGCGGACTGATGCAGTCGGCCCTCGACACGGCTCTCGGCTACACGAAGAACCGAAAAATGTTTGGAGGAACCGCGCTGGACCTCGACGGCATCCAGTGGATGCTGGGCGAGGTGGCGACCGACCTCGAGGCCTCGCGTCTGCTCTATCGCACGGCCGCCAATGCACTGGGCACGCCGGATGGCCCGCTGATGGCCGCTCATGCCAAGCGCTTTGTACCCGATGCGGCGATCAAGGCGGCGAACATCTGCACGCAGGCGATGGGCGGCATGGGCCTGCTCACTTCCTACGGGCTCGACCGGCTCTCCAGGCTTGCGCAGATGCTGCGGATCGTCGACGGCACGACGGAGATTTCCCGCGTGGTGATCGGGCGGGCGCTGAAGAAGCGCGCGGCGGAGCTTCCCGACGTTCCTGTGCCCAAGGGATTCGGCGAGGCCTGAGGCCCATCCGTCAGAGCCATGCTTTGGCAATGCGGCAGGCGACCGAGTAGTTCGGATTGAAGACATTGGCGACGCCGTAGCGAACGGCCATGCCCATGAGATGGCTGGCGCTCACCGCATCATGGCCATGTTCGGCGATGAGCCAGTCCAGCATCTCCGTGGTGGCGTGCTGCAGGGCCTGGTCCAGCGGCCGGGCATTGCCGATTGCGAAGATCTCGTCTGGCGTCTCGCCGCGCGGCCAGCCGATCTGCTTCTTCTTGATGACCGCCACGGTGAACTCGACTTCGGCCGATGTCTCGATTCCGGTGCCGACGATCTCGCCGTCGCCCTGCGCGGCATGGACATCGCCGAGGAAGAACAGCGCGCCCGGGGCGAAGACGGGAAACATAACCTCCACGCCCGAGCGAAAGCCGCGGTAGTCCATGTTGCCGCCATAGGGACCGCTTGTGGCCGTCGACCAGGCCTGGCCCAGGGCAGGTGCCACGCCGAAGCAGCCGATCATCGGGTCGAGCGGGACGGTCCAGTCTGCCAGCCGCGGCGGCGGCTCCGCCAGCCGCGCAACGCTGCCATCGCTGTCGATGATCCACAGGACCTTTTCGGGAGCGGGAAGGCGGCGTACCACCGCGGGATCGACGACATTGGCGGCCAGTGTGCTGAAGGTCCAGCCGGATGAGCGTGTCATCGAGATGCGATTGATCGCCACCTTCAGCACGTCGCCCGGCTCGGCGCCGCGGACGAAGAATGGCCCCGTCATCGGGTTGGGCCTGCTGCCGGGCTGGTTGCCATGCCGGTCGAAACCATGTGCATCGGCGGTTTCCGCGCAGACCGTGTCGCCGTCATCGATGAACATCACCGGGTCATGCCAGCCGATGGTGTTGTGATAAGTCTCTGGAATGAAGGTGTGGTAGGTCATTCTACTCCTGAAGCTCTTCGATGTAGGCGATGAGATTATCGACGCGGCGCTCGATGCTGTCCTCGTCGCCCTCGGCGCCACCAAGATTCTCCGCCGCCTCCATCTTGAACCAGGTTCCCCAGACAGGCATCTCGCGGCCGCCATGCAGCGCGATGTCGGCGCGGCCATC
>JBGSNJ010000344.1:0-2502 GCA_041739715.1 Aestuariivirga sp. | reverse complement strand
GCGGCTCGCCGCCGCGCAGCGCTTCCCGCGGCGGCAGCGCGACGATCTTCTCGGCAGGCGGCGGTGCCGACCTGACCAGCTTCGCAAGTTCCTCGCCGCCTGGCAGATCGGCGGCATGCGCAAGGCGGATCAACACCATTTCGGCCGCCATCAGCGGATCGGCATGAAGCTCGGTCTCGCGGATGCCCTTGAGAAGCATCGACCAGGCCCGCGTCAGATGCGCCATACCGATCTTGGCCGAATGGTCGCGCCCGCGCGACTTCTCGGCCTCGGTGCGCGAGGTATCGGTCAGCGCCGGTTCCTTCACCACCTTGATGCGCGTCACCCAATGCACATAGTCGGCAAGGTCGTTGAGGATGGTCCGCGGATCGCCGCCGCCGGCATGCTGCGCTTCGATCTCCATGATGGCCCTGGCCGGATCGCCTGCCATCACAGCCTCGAACAGGTCGATGATGCGCGAGCGGTCCATCAGGCCCAGCATGGCTGCCACGTCGCCGGCCAGGACCTTGCCCTCGCCATAGGCGATGGCCTGATCCAGCAGCGACAGGCCGTCGCGGACCGAGCCTTCGGCAGCCCGCGCGATCATCGCCAGCGCATCGGCCTCGGCCTCGACGCCTTCTTTCGCGGCGATGGCGGCATAATGCGTCGCCAACAGGTCGGCATCCAGGCGGCGCAGGTCGAAGCGCTGGCAGCGCGACAGGATGGTGACCGGAACCTTGTTGATCTCTGTAGTCGCGAAGATGAACTTCACGTGCGGCGGAGGTTCCTCCAGCGTCTTCAGCAGCGCGTTGAAGGCGCTCTTCGACAGCATGTGGACTTCGTCGATGATGTAGACCTTGTAGCATGCCGAGACCGGCGTATAGCGCACGCTGTCGATGATCTCGCGCATGTTGTCGACGCCGGTGTTTGAGGCGGCATCCATCTCGATCACGTCCATGTGGCGCGATTCGAGGATCGCCTCGCAGTGCGGGCCGAAGGCCGGCATGTCGATGGTGGGGGCATCGCCATAGTTCAGCGCCCGGGCGATGAGGCGGGCGGTGGTGGTCTTGCCCACCCCGCGCACACCGGTCAGCATGAAGCCCTGGGCGATGCGTCCCGACGCGAAGGCATTGGTGAGGGTGCGCACCATCGCGTCCTGCCCGATCAGGTCGGCGAAGGTCTGGGGCCGGTATTTGCGGGCAAGAACGCGGTACCCCGAAGCGTTCGCGCCGCTTGTCTGGTCAACCATGGCGGGCTCTGGGCGTACCAATAGAGGTGGGAGGCTGGACGGGCAACCCGTTCCGAACTCGTTGGGGCTGCTTCCTTCCGGACCTGACCCGGTTGGCGAGCGGCACGTCCGCCGCCAACCTCCCGGCGGCTATATGGTCCCATGGAAGCGCAAATGCAAGGGTTGCCCGGAGGCTTGCCAAATCGGCCGCCGGGCGTCACTGTTGGCTGGCAAAGCCGGAGGATACCATCCATGCGCCTGACGATTCTGGGTTGTGCAGCTGCCGCGGCGCTGGCCGTCCTTCCGGGCGCGGCCTGGGCCCACGGCAACCAGGTGCCCTGCAATCCCTACATGATTGTCCAGACCTGCGATGCCGACGGCGACAATTGCACCGCCCGCCTCAAATACGCCAAGGGCCACAGCCTCGCCGCCTCGCCCAGGAGTTCCTATTTCTACAACAGGCCGCACCGCTGGCTCTACCACGAGGACTTCGGCCACAAGCACAAGGTGAAGCTCTCGCATGACGGCACCCGCAAGACCATCACCTACAAGCGCAAGTGCGTCCCGCATCATCATGACCACGAGGGTTGAAGCCTGGCTCCCGGCGGATTGACCGGGGGCCGCCGGCTCGCCTATCTCGACGCCCATGACGCTTCGGCCCATCATCACCCTGCCCGACGAAAAGACGCTCCGCCAGATCTCCAGGCCCGTGGTGGCGGTCGATGCCGAGGTGCGCAAGCAGTGGGACGACATGCTCGAGACCATGTACCACGCGCCGGGCATCGGGCTGGCTGCCATCCAGATCGGCCTGCCAAGACGCCTGTTGGTGATCGATCTGGCCAAGGAGGGCGAGGAAAAGCAGCCGCTCTTCGTGGCCAATCCGGAAATCGTCTGGGAGAGCGAGGCCCAGAGCGATTACGAGGAGGGCTGTCTCTCGATCCCCGAGTACTACGAGATGGTCACGCGGCCATCCGAGATCAGGCTACGCTATCTTGACCGGCAGGGCGAGGCACAGGAGCTCCACGCCACCGGCCTGCTCGCCACCTGCATGCAGCACGAGATCGACCACCTGGACGGCGTGCTCTTCATCGACCACATCTCGCGTCTGAAACGCGAGCGCGTCATCAAGAAATTCGCCAAGGCGCAGAAACTCGGAAAGCTCTGAGGCCATGCGCCTGGTTTTCATGGGCACGCCGGACTTCGCGGTCGAGACGCTGAAAGCCCTGCTGGCCGCCGGCCATGAGGTGGCCTGCGTCTATTCCCAGCCGCCACGCCCGGCCGGGCGCGGCATGGCC
>JBGSNJ010000118.1:0-4311 GCA_041739715.1 Aestuariivirga sp. | reverse complement strand
ATCGTGGCGATGCAGGAACTCGTCTGGTCCCTGAAACCGGACCTCGTGATCGAGACAGGTATCGCCCGCGGTGGCTCCGCCATCTTCTATGCCTCGCTGCTCGAGTTGAATGCGCTGTGCGGCGGGCCCAAGGGCGCCGAGGTGGTGGCCGTGGACATCGACATCCGCGCACACAATCGCAAGGCAATCGAAGCCCATCCCATGTCGAAGCGTCTGACCATGATCCAGGGGTCGAGCATCGAGTCCGGCATCGTGTCGCAGGTCAAGGCCAGGGCCAAGGGCAAGTCCTCGGTTCTCGTCTGTCTGGATTCCAATCACACGCACGAACACGTCCTTGAGGAACTGCGCGCCTATGCGCCGCTCGTTTCGCCGGGCAGCTATTGCGTGGTATTCGACACGCTGGTCGAGGATCTGCCGGCGAACGCGATCGGCGACCGGCCCTGGGCACCGGGCAACAATCCGATGACGGCGCTCGAAGCCTATCTGAAGGAGGACAAGCGCTTCGAGATCGACGAGGCCCGCCACCACAAACTGCAGATCACGGTGGCCCGGAAGGGCTATCTGAAGCGCGCGAGGTAACGTGGGCCGGTTTTCCGTTCTCATACCTGTTCTGAACGGCGCGGAGCATCTTGGCGATGCGCTGGCTTCCATTGCCGCGCAAACCCTGCCGGATGTCCGCGTCGTCGTCAGCGACAACGCCTCGACGGACGCGACGCCGGATCTGTTGCTGAGCTGGAAGGACAGGCTTGACCTGCAGGTGATCCGGCAGCCCAAGACCCTGCCGATGCAGGCACATTTCAATGCGCTGCTGGGCCAGGTTCAGACCGAGCGCTACATGCTGCTGTGCCATGACGACTATCTGGCCCGCCCGGATGCCTTGCAATTGGCCGATCAGGCGCTGGACGAAAATCCCGATGTGCCTGCGGTCTACTGCAACCTGGCCTATGTCAATGCCGCCAAGCGGCCACTGTCCACCCGGCACTTCCCGCGCGGCCGGCGGTTCAGCGCAGAAGAGGCTGGCCGCGAGACATTGCGGACGGGACGCAACATGTTCGGCATTCCGCTTGGCGTGCGCAGGTCCGCCCTCGGATCGCTGCGCTACGATCCGACGTTTCACTACGCGATGGATGTGGATCTCTCCTGGGCCATGGCGCGCGGTCAGATGCTGGCCCATATTCCCGAGGCCTTGCTGGCCAACCGCTATCGCGCCGGCAACACCACCTGGACCCTGCTCGACCGGTCCCGCACCGAGTTCCTGGCCCTGGCGGCGAAATACGCCGTGCCGCTCGGCACGATGGGCGAGACGCGGCTGTCGGCGCGGCTCTGGGCCGTCAACCAGCAGAAGAAGGTGTTCGGGCTCTACGGGCGCGCCGTCGAATGGCTGGGGTGAGGCTGCTTGCGATGGGCGACGTCCGCTGGCAGCTGGTGCGGTTCCTGATCGTCGGCCTCGGCAATACGATCTTCAGTTATGCGGTCTACGCGCTGGGACTCTTCATGGGCCTGCCGTACTGGCTTGCCAGCCTGGTTGCCCTCGTGATCGGCATCGCGGTCGGTTTCGTGACGCAGGGCCGTCTGGTCTTCCGGTCATCGCTTGAAGGACGGCTGCCCCTCTTCGTCACCGTGTGGGCAGCGCTCTATGGCGTGAATATCCTTGTCATCCGTCTGCTGACGGATCTCGGCATCGATGCCTATCTGGCCGGAGCCATCGCGACACTGCCCACGGTCGCGCTGTCCTTCGCGCTCAATCGCCTCGTGGTGTTCCGGGGGCCGCGTTGACCGGCGGGCTGCCGCGCCTGTTGCTGCTGCTGCTCGCTGCCGTGGCAGCGGTACAAGCTATTCTGCTGGTACGCTTCGAGATAAACTGGGACGAGTTCCTCAACCTGTCGATGGTCTACGATCATCGCCGGGGCGAATTGCGGGAAGTGCTGCAGACGGCATTCGTTCATCTCTTTCCGTGGGTCTCTTCCGTCTCGCAGAATGAAGTCCACCAGGTGATCGCCGCCCGCATTGTGATCGCCGCCTTTGCGCTCACCACCTCTTGGGCCATCTGGGCCTCTGCCCGTCGGCTGTCCAGCCCCGCGGCTGCCCTGTTCGCCGTCTTCGTCTACTGGAGCTTCTCCTATGTGATGCAGCACGGGCTGGCACTCAGGACCGACACGCTGGCCGCGGCCCCCATCATGGTCGCGCTGTGGCTGGTGCTGACCCGTGGCGACCAGAAGCGGATGGTCGTTCTGGCCGGCCTTGCCCTTGGGTTTGCAGGGGCGATGACGATCAAGGCGGTCTTCTTCGTTCCAACCCTTGCCATCATCGCCTTCCTGCGCGCGGCCGAGGGGCGTGACTGGCGATCCGGGGCCGTCAGCGTCATGCTGGCCGGCGTTGCGTCCATTGCTGCCTTTGCGGCGGTGATCGGCCTGCACGTCCTGACCTTTGACACCTTCGCAAATCCGATCGCCTTTCTGGGGCGCACCACGCAGGCAACGCTCTCCGACACGAACCGGTCGGTCTTCCTTACCTATGCTGCTTATTCGGTCATCGAGAACCCGGGATTCTATTTGCTGCTGATTGTGACAGTCGTTGCAGTCGTGCGGATGATGACGGTAAGGGTGCAGAGGGTCCAAGGAGCAATTGCCCTTGCGCTCCTGCTGCCGCTGCTCATCCCCTTCTTCTATCGCGACATGTTCCCTTACTTCTATGCGATGGTTCTGCCACCGATCGTGGTGGCCATGTCGATGGGATTCGAGGTCATTCTGCGTCAACCATCATGGCGTAACCTGGTTGTGCTCATGGTGCTCTTCATCGTTGCATGGGGCGCAAGTCTCTACGCCGCGTTCAGTCAGACCAATGCCCACCAGGCGGCGATCCTCCGCGTGATCCATGACCGCTTTCCGGCGGGCAGCCACTACATTGACGGCCGTACCATGGTGTCGTCCTTCCAGAAGGAGGGACTCTTCATGAGCGGATGGGGAATGAGCGACTATCGCGCCGCCGGAGTCCCCGTGATGGCCGAGGTCCTGCGGAACACGCCGCCGGCATTCCTGCTGGCAAACAATCCCGCTCTGTATCTTGATGAGATCACGCCGCATGATTCCGAGGCAAGCCCGGTTGGACTGCTTGCCGCGGATGTCCGGACCCTGCAGGGCAATTTCGTTCCGTTCTGGGGGCCGATCTGGGTGCCGGGCCACAGGATCGCAGCCGGAGATGCCGGCATCGAGACTTTCGCTGCCGGAACCTACATCAATCAGGGGCCGGGAACGGTGGAGATCGCGGGTCGCATGGTCCAGCCGGGCGGAACCATCGCCTTGGACGAGGGTGTGCACCCTGTTGTCGCCGGCGCCAATGCCACGCTCTCCTTGGCGATCGAGGCACCGGCAGAATCACCGCCGGCACGGCCGATTTTTAGCGGATTCCTGTGGCGGTATCTGAGCAAGCCGGAGTGACCGGATCAGGCAGGCGGAAGGACCCGCATGACCGATCGCCGAAAGTTCAGCGCGGCCGGTGCGCCACTGTCACCTAGAGCTGAATGTAGGTGTTCTTGACCTGCTGATACTTGTCCATGGCGTGGAGCGACTTGTCGCGGCCGATGCCGGACTGCTTGTAGCCGCCGAAGGGATGGCTGATGTCGCTGCCCCAGACATTGTTGACCACCACCGTGCCGGCCCGCAGCTGGCGCGCCACCCGGTGCACCCGGCTCACGTCGCGGGTCCAGATATTGGCCTGCAGCCCATAGATCGAGTCATTGGCGATGCGGATGGCCTCTGCCTCGTCCTTGAAGCTGATGGCCACGACGACCGGTCCGAAGATCTCTTCCTGGGCGATCTTCATGGTGTTGGTCACGGCCTCGAAGACCGTTGGCGCGATGTAGCTGCCGCCCGTCTCGCTCAGCGCCTGATGCCCGCCCGCCGCGAGCCTGGCACCTTCGGCCTTGCCCGCGTCGATATAGGACAGCACGCGGTTCATCTGGTCGCGGTCGACCACGGCGCCCATGGCGGTCTTCGGGTCGAGCGGATCCGAAGGAGTCCATGGCCTGGCGTGCTTGGCGACCAGCGCCATGAACTCTTCGCGGATGCTGTCCTCCACCAGGATGCGGGTGGGCGCGTTGCAGCTTTGCCCCGAATTGTAGAAGACGCCGTCGGCGGAGGTGCGTGCCACATGGTCGAGATCGCCGGCATCGGCGAAGACGATGTTGGGCGACTTGCCTCCCGTCTCGAGCGAGACATGCTTCATGTTGCTCTCGCCGGAATAGCGCAGGAAATACTTGCCGACCTGGGTGGAGCCGGTGAAGGCGATCATGTCCACGTCCATGTGGCGGCC
>JBGSNJ010000294.1:0-9540 GCA_041739715.1 Aestuariivirga sp. | reverse complement strand
CGCGGGCGTGGCCTGCATCGGTGGCGGCGCGGAACGTCGCGGTGGAAACCCCCATGGCCTCGGCTGCCGCCTTGAACCAGGCGGTCGTTCCTTCCGCGCCGAGCGGGAAGGGGGCCGGGATATAGGTTGCGCCGCGCTCTTCCAGCGCTCGCGCCGTGTCGTTCAGGAAGGGCTGTGCGAGCAGGAACTTCGTGCCGGGTCCGACGGCGGGCATGTCGCCCGAGGTGCGGGCGGGAAGGAACCCGACATTGGTGATCCCCATATCGGTGAAGATCCGGCGGAACTGGTCTTCGACCACGTCAGAAAGTGCCCCCGCCACAAGGAGCGGGGGCACCACGCCGGAGGCTGGAAGGGGGGAGAAGGGTACCAGCGCGGCTAAACAGGCGTCTTCGCCCTGCGTGAAGGTGGTTTCGATTCCGCTGCCCGAATAGTTGAGGACGCGGACACGCGGGGTGTGAATCTGCGACAGGCGCGAGGCGGCGCGCTTAAGGTCGAGCTTGATGACCTCCGAGGGGCAGGAGCCCACGAGGAACAGCATCTTGATGTCGGGGCGGCGCTCGAGCAGGCGGTTCACCACCCGGTCCAGCTCGTCGTCGATGTCGGCGAGGCCCGCCAGGTCACGCTCGTCGATGATGGCGGTGGCGAATCGGGGTTCGGCGAAGATCATCACGCCGGCCGCCGACTGGATGAGGTGAGCGCAGGTGCGCGAGCCCACCACAAGGAAGAAGGCATCCTGGATCTTGCGGTGCAGCCAGACGATCCCGGTGAGGCCGCAGAACACTTCGCGCTGGCCGCGCTGGCGCAGCACCGGAACATCGGCGCAGCCTTCAGCCTTCGGCGCGGCAGCAGGGCGGAACGGCAGGTTCATGATGCGGCCTCCACCGAATTGAAGGTCTGGGCGTTCTGCTCGAGCCGTGCGGCGCGGAGCTTCAACAGGAACTGGGCGGCATTGACGACGTAGGTGGCGTAGGCCAGCAGAGCCACCACGAAGAGCGCGGTTTCGCCCAGCGCGTGGGTGAGCAGGCAGACGAGATAAAGCGTGTGAAGGGCGATGACGACGAAGCTGACCGCGTCCTCCCAGAAGAAGGCCGGCGCAAACAGGTATTTCCCGAAGACATCCTTCTCCCACAGCGAGCCCGTCACCATGATGGTATAGAGAACAAAGGTCTTCACGATGATCGAGACATGGGCCGCGAAAGCGCCTTCGCCTGTCGCAAGCGTGCGGATCACAAGAGCCAGGCTCACGAGGAAGACCAGGAACTGAACCGGAGCGAGGATGCCCTGCACGAGGGTCCACGGAGAAGAATCCCGCCGCCGCCGCTCGGCTTCCGTATAGAGCCCGGTGCGTTTCCCGGTATGGCGGCGAGGCGCTTGCATTACTTGCTCTCCAGGGTGCTTTGCACTCGCGCAGATGCGTGGTGAAGGATTGCGACCCTGGCCAGAAGGCTAATCATTGTGCAGCCAAAGTGTCAAGTCTTGTTGACGTCTTAAATTTGGTACATACTGCTTTCCGCAAAGCTTGCGTAAAGTTTGCTCTGTGCAAAAGACGAAGTTTGAGTTACCGTGCCTGTCAACCGGCGTGGACATAGAGCGAAAACGCTCCTGCACCTTTCGGGATTGCGAGTTGCAGCAGGCGGCCAGTCAGAGATGCATATTTCAAGCATCCGGGGCCTGGATCCAGGGAGGCGGTGGGTGGCAAACAGTATTCGCGTCGCAGAGCGCACTGGTTGTGAGAGTTGCGAGGACTACGGCCTCAGCTTCGATCTTGTGAAGGCTGAAGCACTTCTTGTTACCCGCTCCATGTCCAAGACGGACTCTCATCTCGATGATCTCGCTGCCACAATCGAAACCGCCATCATTCCCCGCCTGTTGCTCAGCCACGGGGGAGGGCGTTCCATGAACGATCTCTCGCCCCAGAGGCCGGTGAACGTCACGCCCCAGACGGTCGATGTCTTCACGCAGCTTGTTTTCAGCCCAGACAATGCTGAAGCTATTGATTTCATAGAAGATGTTGTTTCCCGGGGGTTGCGGATCGAACGCGTGCTGCTGGACCTGCTCGCGCCCTCCGCCCGGCTGATGGGCGAGATGTGGACGGCTGACCAGGTGAGCTTCGTCGACGTGACATTGGGACTGTCACGCATCCAGCAATTGCTTCGGCAGCTGCGCAACATGACGGATGGCTCCGCGGTATCCGCGGTCAACAAGGGCCGTGCCCTGCTGGTGCCGGCGCCCGGCGAACAGCACACCTTCGGCTTGCGGGTGGTCGAGGAGTTCCTGCTGCGCGATGGCTGGGAGGTGCGCAGCAACCTGCGCGCTACCGAACATGACATTCTCCAGCTTGCCGCCGAAGACAGCTACGACTTCGTCGGCCTGTCGCTCAGTGCCGAACGCTTGCTTCCCGAACTTCAGTCGGCTATCGCAAAACTTCGGAAGTGTTCGCGAAACCGGACAGTCCGGGTCATGGTCGGCGGTGTTCTGTTCTCGGGACAGTCGGAGTATACAAGACTGGTTGACGCAGATGCCGCCGTGATTGATGCGCAGCAGGCAGTTGACAAGGCCAATGAATGGTACGCGCCGGCGCAAATGAACTGACCTCCGGGTCCGCCGTGTTAGAGAAAAGGATAAGGATGTGACACTCCGTAGTGTGTCTTCCCATCCGAGGGACTTCGAGGCGACGATCTCCAGCCTCATGGTCGGAACCGAAGCGACGAATGTTGCGCTGATCCTGTCGGCTGCGGCGGACGTCACGCTTGTTCTGAATGCCGACGGCGTCATCTCCGAGCGGGTCTTCACCGGGTCCGACCTTTCCCCCGACCTTTTCATGGGCTGGCCGGGCAAGTCCTGGAGCGATGTCTCGACCGTCGAGAGCGCCTCCAAGATCGGGCAGATGCTCGAGGAAGCGCGCCTCGGCCTTCCTCCGCGCTGGCGCCATATCAATCATCCAACGCCGTCCGGCGTAGACCTTCCCGTCCGCTATTCCGTGATGCGGGCCGGTTCGCATGGGCATTTCGTGGCCGTCGGCCGCGACATGCGCGGATATGCGGCCATGCAGCAGAAGCTTCTGGCTGCCGAACAGGCGATGGAGCAGGAATATTCGCGGCTGCGTCACGCCGAAACCCGGTACCGGCTGCTGATGCAAGTGGCATCCGAGGCCATCCTTGTGGTCGATTCGCGCAGTGGAAGGGTCGTCGAGGCCAATGCCGCCGCGGCTACGCTGATGAACAAGCCCCTGAAGCGGCTGACTGGCGTGATGTTCGAAAGCATGTTCGACGGCGCCGATGCTGACCGGATTTCGGGCCTTCTGATGTCCTTGAGGTCCACAGGCCGGGCAGACGAGGTGTCCCTTACGCTGGACGGGCGCCAGCGCCAGGCGGTGTTGAGCGCCACCATCTTCCGGCAGGAAAACGCCACGTTCTATCTGATGCGGCTGCAGCCGCTGACCGTCGGGGCCTCCGGCATCGTTGTGTCGAAAACGCAGTCGGCCGTGGTCAAGGTCATCCAGGAAATGCCTGACGGTTTTGTCGTGACGGATCTCGACCGCCGGATTCTGACTGCGAACTCGGCGTTCCTGGACAGCGCCCAGCTTGGAAGCGAGGAGCAGGCGCGGGGCGAGCAGATCGACCGCTGGCTCGGCCGCGCGGGCGTCGATGTGTCGGTGCTGTTCAACAGCCTCGCCGAGAACGGTTCGGTCCGGCAGTTCCAGACCGTGATGCGCGGGCAGTTCGGAACGATGGAAGATGTCGAGGTATCGGGTGTCGCGGCGCCCGACGCCAGTCCGCCATGCTACGGCTTCAGCATCAGGCGGGTGAACCGCCGGCCGGCCGAGGCCGAACACGGCAAGCGCAGCCTGCTGCGCTCGGTCGACGAGATGACGAAGTTGGTTGGCAAGGTGCCGCTGAAAGATCTTGTGCGCGAGACCACCGACATCATCGAGCGCCTGTGCATCGAGGCGGCTCTCCAGATCAACGACAACAACCGCGCCAGCGCTGCCGACATGCTGGGCCTGTCGCGCCAGAGCCTCTACGTCAAGTTGAACCGCTACGGCATCGAGGACAAGTCCGGAAACCTCCCCGAGGACTGAGAAATTCTGTCAAGGTAGATTGACAATCTGATGTGTCAATTATACCGTCAGTCTCATGGCGAACCTCGCGTCCACCCGCTCAAGCCCCGCTCTTCCCAGTGCTTCGGCCACGCTTGAGCTGCTGAAGCCGATCACCTGGTTTCCGCCCATGTGGGCGTTTGGCTGCGGCATCGTTTCGTCGGGTGCGCCGCTGCTGACCAACTGGCCCCTGCTGCTGGCCGGCATTGCGCTTTCGGGGCCGCTCGTGTGCGGCACCAGCCAGGCTGTCAACGACTGGTACGACCGCCATGTCGATGCCATCAACGAGCCCAACCGCCCGATTCCCTCAGGCCGCATTCCGGGGCGGTGGGGGCTCTACATCGCCATCATCTGGAGCATCGTCTCACTCGTCGTCGCGGCCTTCATAGGTCTCTGGGTGTTCTATGCCGCGGTCTTTGGTCTTCTGGCCGCATGGGCCTACAGCATGCCACCGTTCCGCCTGAAGGCAAATGGCTGGTGGGGTAACGCGGCCGTCGGCCTCTGCTATGAAGGGCTGCCGTGGTTCACGGGTGCGGCGGCTCTGCTGGGCGGGCTTCCGGGCTGGCCGATCCTGGTTCTGGCGCTGCTCTATTCGCTCGGCGCCCACGGCATCATGACCCTCAACGATTTCAAGGCCATCGAGGGCGACACCCGGATGGGCGTGCGCTCGCTTCCGGTCCAGCTTGGCGTGACGGGTGCGGCGCGCACAGCCTGCATCGTCATGGCCGTGCCGCAGGTCATCGTGATCGGCCTGCTCGCCAGCTGGGAACGCCCCCTTCATGCCGCAGGCGTCGCCGTGCTTCTTGCCGTTCAGCTCGTAATGATGAAGCGCTTTCTCTCCGATCCGATGACGAAGGCGCTTTGGTACAGCGGGTTCGGCGTTCCGCTCTACGTTCTGGGCATGCTGGTCAGCGCCTTTGCTGTGCGCGGCATGATGGGAGGCCTGTGATGGCGGGGCAGGGTCTCGGCTGGATCGGCATCGTGCGGCTCGGCCTCGTGCAGGCAGCACTCGGCGCCATCGTCGTGCTGACGACCTCGACCATCAACCGCGTGATGATCGTGGAACTGGCGCTTCCGGCCATGGTGCCCGGCTTGCTGGTCACGTGGCATTACGCGTTGCAGGTGTTGCGGCCGAGTTGGGGCCATGGGTCGGACAAGGGCGGGCGCCGCACGCCGTGGATCATCGCCGGAATGGCGGCGCTGGCACTCGGCGGGCTTGGCGCCGCGATCTCGGTTCATCTGATGGCGCAGAACATGATGCTGGGGCTGATCGCCGCCGCCATCTCCTTCACCTTCATTGGCGGCGGCGTCGGAGCCGCCGGTACATCGCTTTTGGTGCTGCTGGCGAAGAACGTCGTCGAGACGCGCCGCGCCGCTGCCGCCACCATCGTGTGGATCATGATGATCGTCGGCTTCATCATCACGGCGGGGCTCGCCGGACATTTCCTCGATCCGTTCTCGACATCGCGGCTCGTGGCCGTCGCCGCGGTCATCTGCGCCAGTGCCTTCCTGCTGACTCTTCTTGCGGTCTGGAACGTCGAAAAAAACACTCCGCCCACGGAGCGTTCTGCCGAATCGCAGAAACCCAAGGTGTCCTTTGGCGTGGCCATCCGCGAAGTCTGGGCCGATCAGACGGCGCGCCGCTTCGCCATCTTCATCTTCGTGTCCATGCTGGCCTATAGCGCGCAGGATCTCATTCTCGAGCCCTTCGCGGGGCTGGTCTTCGGACTGACGCCCGGCCAGTCGACGGCGCTCTCGGGCGTGCAGAATTCGGGCGTGCTGGCGGGCATGATCCTTGTCGGCGCGGCCTCCACCCTGTTCAGCAGAAGCCGGCTACTGTCACTCAGGAGCTGGACGGTGCTCGGCTGCATCGGATCGGCGCTGGCGCTGGTGGGGCTGGTCGCCGCCGCCAATGTCGGGCCGGGATGGCCCCTGAAGCCATCTGTCTTCGCGCTGGGCTTCTGCAATGGCGTCTTCGCGGTGGCGGCCATCGGTTCCATGTTCAGCCTTGCCAATGCCGGTGGCAAGTCGCGCGAGGGTGTGCGCATGGGCCTCTTCGGCGCCTCGCAGGCGATAGCCTTCGGCATCGGCGGGTTCGGCGGCACGGTGCTGGCGGATGCCTCGCGGCTCGTGCTGGGTTCGCCCGTCATGGCTTACGCGACGGTGTTTGCCGTCGAATCACTGTTTTTCGTGGCGGCGGCGATTCTCGCCTCCGCCATGGGCAAGCCGGAAGGCTTCGGGGAACCGGCCAATCCCCTCGTCCTGGCCGCCAGACATCAAGCAAGCGGGAGCTGACACATGCGTGAGAACGTCACCTATGATCTCGTCGTGGTGGGCGGCGGACCCTCCGGCGCCACGGCGGCGAATGACGCCGCAAAGGCCGGCTACCGCGTGCTGCTCCTCGACAAGGCGGGCCGCATCAAGCCGTGCGGCGGCGCCATTCCGCCGCGCTGCGTGAAGGACTTCGACATTCCCGCCGAACTTCTGGTGGCACGAATCTTTTCCGCCCGCATGATCTCGCCCTCCGAGCGCAAGGTCGATATGCCGATTCCCGGCAGCTACGTAGGCATGGTGGACCGCGAGCACTTCGACGAGTGGCTGCGTGAGCGCGCCGCCGAATCGGGCGCCGAGCGCCGGACAGGCACCTATGAGAGCCTCTCCCGCGATGGCTATGGAACGGCCCTCGTGACATTCAAGGAGAAGGATGGCGTCAACACCACCATCCGCGCGCGCTGCGTGATCGGCGCCGACGGTGCGCTCTCCAAGGTCGCGCGCGACACGGTGCGGGGTGCCGAGAAGATGCCCTATGTCTTCGCCTATCACGAGATCATCGCGTCGCCGCGCAACGCCAATGCCGAGTTCGAGACGGACCGCTGTGATGTCTATTACCAGGGCAAGCTCTCGCCCGACTTCTACGCCTGGGTCTTCCCGCATGGCGACACGACGAGCGTTGGCACGGGCAGCGCCAACAAGGGCTTTTCTCTCAAGGGGTCGGTGGCCGATCTTCGCGCGCAGGCCGGCCTCGACCAGTCGGAGACATTGCGCCGCGAGGGAGCGCCCATTCCGCTGAAACCGTTGAAGCGCTGGGACAATGGCCGCGATGTGGTGCTGGCCGGCGATGCCGCGGGCGTGGTGGCGCCTGCCTCGGGCGAGGGAATCTATTATGCCATGCTGGGCGGCAGGCTGGCGGGCGAGGCGGCGATGGCCTTCCTCCGCACCGGTGACGCGCGCCAGCTCGCGACCGCCCGCAAGCGCTTCATGAAGGAACACGGCAAGGTGTTCTGGGTCCTCGGGATCATGCAGTATTTCTGGTACAGCAGCGACAAGCGGCGCGAGCGCTTCGTCAAGATGTGCGAGGACAAGGACGTCCAGCGCCTCACATGGGAAGCCTACACCAAAAAGCAGCTGGTGCGGGCGAGCCCGATGGCGCATGTGCGCATTTTCTTCAAGGACATGGCGCATCTTCTTGGTATTGTCCGCCCCACATAGTGGGGATCGAAAGCGTTGTTTGAAAGTTACTGGACCATTGGAATCACGGCTGCGGCAGCGATCGTGGTGGCGGTCGCGGGCGGAATCCTGACCGAGATCGGTCCGTGGTACCGCAATCTGAAAAAGCCCACCTGGCAGCCGCCTGACTGGGCTTTCGGGCCGGTATGGACGGTCATTCTCGTGATGGCGGCCATCTCTGCAGCGCTCGCGTGGGAAGCAGCGCCAGACGCTGGAGCCAAGACACTTGTGTTCATCGTTCTTCTGGTCAACAGCGTGCTGAACATCGCCTGGAGCGCCATCTTCTTCAAGATGAAGCGGCCGGACTGGGCCCTGATCGAGGTGGCCATGCTGTGGTTGTCGATCCTGGCCTTGATCCTTGTGCTGGGTTCCTATTCCACCACCGCCGGCTTGCTGATGGTGCCCTATATCGTGTGGGTGTCCATCGCCTCATTCCTGAACTTCCGGATCGTCCAGATGAACCGACCCTTCGCCTGACGCCCAGATGGAAGAGTTCGTCAGCAGCGGGCGCATCGCCGATGTCATCCTGGCCTTCATGGCGCTGGAGGTGGCCGTGATGGGCTATTTCCTGTGGCGGCGCAGCGAGGGGATGGGGCTTCTGGGCTACGTCGCCAGCAGCTTGGCCGGCGGTTCCCTGGTGCTGGCGCTCCGGGCGGCGCTCACGCAGTCGGGATGGCTCTTTGTCGCAATATATCTTTTGGCGGGGCTCCTTGCGCATCTTGCTGAGATCGCCTTAAGAATTCTCATGGCAAGAGACGGATCCGCCACGCCTAGAAATGACGTAATCCGAGAGCCATAGTCAGGCTGCAACCAAGGAGAATACATTTATGATCAAGCGCGCAATTTTCGCCGCTGTCGCCACGACACTGCTCGCCGCCGCTCCCGCCATGGCCGAGGGTGATGCCGCCAAGGGCGAAAAGGTGTTCAACAAGTGCAAGGCCTGCCATGACGTCGAAAAGGGCGTGAACAAGGTCGGACCGACTCTGAAGGGCCTCGTCGGCCGCAAGGCCGCGTCCGTTGCCGGCTACAAGTATTCCGAGGCCATGCTGGCCAAGGGTG
The DNA here is from genome assembly GCA_041739715.1 of Aestuariivirga sp. Classification (GTDB taxonomy): domain Bacteria; phylum Pseudomonadota; class Alphaproteobacteria; order Rhizobiales; family Aestuariivirgaceae; genus Aestuariivirga. The sequence goes on along the minus strand of JBGSNJ010000294.1, from coordinate 875 downwards.
CCGAGGGCGTGGTGTGGGACGAGGCAACGCTCACCGCCTACCTGCCGGACCCGAAGGCCTTCGTGCCCAAGACCAAGATGGCCTTCGCCGGCTTGAAGAAGCCCGACGAGGTTGCCGACGTCATCGCATATCTCAAGGCCCACCCCTGATCGCCAAGCGCATGAGCGGCAGGTCCATGTTCGCCCCATGAGCGACATCGAGCGCCGCAAGCGCGATCATATCGACATCGTCATGTCCGGCGTGGCGCGTCACAACGCGCCCGCCGGCTTTGACGACGTGCGCTTCGAGCACAATGCACTTCCGGAGGCCGATCTCGATGCGATCGACCTCGGCACCCGCTTTCTGGGCAAGACCCTGCGGCTGCCCTATCTCGCCTCATCGATGACGGGTGGCCCAGACATTTCCGACCGCATCAATCGCGCCATTGCCGAAGCCGCCCAGGAGATGGGCTTTGCCATGGGTGTCGGATCGCAGCGGATTTCGCTCACCACCAGCGGCCGCCACGGACTTGACCGCCAGCTCCGCGTGATCGCGCCTGACATTCCGATCTATGGCAATCTCGGCGCCGTTCAGCTGGTGCATGGCATGGGGCTCGATGAGGCCCGCCGCGCGGTCGATCAGATAGGCGCCGACGCGCTGATCCTGCATTTCAACCCGTTGCAGGAAGCCCTGCAGGTGGGCGGCGACCGGAACTGGACTGGCGTCGAGGACGCCGTCGAAAGGCTGGCGCGCGCCTTGGCCGTACCTGTCATCGCCAAGGAAGTCGGGAGCGGCATTTCGGTCTCGGTTGCGCGCCGCCTTGTGTCCTGTGGCATTGCCGCCATCGACGTGGCGGGCGCCGGCGGCACCAGCTGGGCGGCGGTTGAAGGCCGGCG
>JBGSNJ010000285.1:0-14095 GCA_041739715.1 Aestuariivirga sp. | reverse complement strand
CCGAGCGGCGGCGGCGGCGGCCAGAAGATAAAGAAGCGGCCCATGCCCAAGGGCGGTGGCGGCGGTCGCGGCGGTGGCGGGCGCGGCCGGCGTTGAGCAGAGCATTGGGAGGACAGGACATGACCATGACCATCAAGCATTTGATTTCCTCTGCGTTGCTCGGCACGGCGCTCGTCTTCGGGACCGTCTCCCTTGCAGCGCCCGCCCATGCGCTGTCGGACCGGCTGGAAGCCTTCATCGGTTCCGAGCCGCAGCTCTTCGCCACGGCCGACGAGGGCGTTGCCGCCTTCAAGGCGGCGATGGCAACCGGCGACATCGTGCAGATCTCGAAGCTCTTGGGACTCGATCCCGACAAGGTTAAGGCCGCCGAGGGCATCGCTGACCGGGTCGGCGAGATGAAGCAGGCTGCCGCCAAGTTGGTGACCGTCGAAGGCGAAGGTGACGAGCGCATCATCAGCATCGGTTCGGAGGTCTGGCCATTCCCGTTCCCGCTGGTCAAGAGCGAGAAGGACGGAAAGTGGGCCTTCGACACGGTGGCCGGCATCGAGGAAATCGTGAACCGCCGTATCGGCGAAAACGAGCTCCACGCGATCGAGACCGCCCGGACCTATGTCGAAGCCCAGCGCGATTACGCGGCCGAAGACCGCGACGCCGACGGCGTGCTCGAATATGCCCAGAAGCTGATCAGCACCGAGGGCCAGACCGATGGCCTTTACTGGCCGATCGAACAGGGTGACGGCGTCAGCCCGGTCGGGCCGAACATCGATTTGGCCGCGCTCGACAAGGCGGCGAAGGGCGACGGCTATTTCGGCTACAAGTTCCGCATCCTGCGCGGCCAGGGCAACCAGGTGGCCGGCGGGCGCTATGACTATGTCATCAACGGCAACATGATCGGCGGCTTCGGTCTCATCGCCTGGCCGGCGCGCTATGCCGAGACCGGCGTCAGCACCTTCGTGATCAGCCACGCGGGTATCCTCTATGAAAAGGACCTCGGTCCGGATACTGAGAAACTGGCTGGTGAGATTCGCCGTTTCAACCCCGACAGCAGTTGGGAACTTGTGAACGACTAAGCAAGGGCGACCACCGGCTGTCGGTCTGCGCTGATCGAGGTGCGGCCCGGCCAACATTGGTCAATCGAAGTGGGGAATGGAGATGAAGAAACTAGCAGCCGAGGTGTTCGGCACGTTCTGGCTTGTCCTTGGTGGCTGCGGCGCCGCGGTGCTGGCCACGGGTTATCCTGATGTGGGAATCGGGTTTCTGGGAGTTGCTCTTGCCTTTGGTCTGACCGTCCTGACGATGGCCTATGCGGTTGGCCATCTCTCGGGCGGCCATTTCAATCCAGCCGTTACGGTGGGCCTTGCGGTCGCAGGGCGCTTCAACTGGGTCAGCGTTCCCGGCTATGTCGTCGCGCAGCTGGTTGGCTCGGTCCTCGCCGCCGCCGTGCTTTACCTTATCGCCACTGGCAAGGCCGATGCTGTGATTGGCGGTTTTGCTTCCAACGGTTATGGCGAACATTCGCCCGGGAAGTATTCGCTCTTTGCGGCCCTGATCACGGAAGTGGTGCTGACGGCATTCTTTTTGATCGTCATCCTGGGGGCCACCAGCAAGCGGGCGCCGGCCGGGTTCGCGCCGATTGCCATTGGCCTCGCACTGACGCTCATCCACCTTGTTTCCGTCCCGGTGACGAATGCGTCGGTCAACCCAGCCCGGTCTACAGGCGTTGCCTTGTTTGCCGAGGGCGGCTGGGCGCTGCCGCAGCTCTGGCTCTTCTGGCTGGCGCCGCTTGCGGGCGCTGCCATTGGTGCCCTGATCTATCAGGCTCTCCTCGCGGAAGACTGATCGTCCGGCGCAACTGCAGGTAAAACCATGAAGCAGGGTACCGCATTTGCGGTCCCTGCTTCATGAATGCTACAAGCAGCCGATAGAGTTAAGAATTAACTAATTTGCATCAAACTCGACTGGAATCCGATACTTGCGTGTAGGCCGTAGACACCCGACATGACCATGAGACTAGACCGCCGCGCATTTTCCATCGGTGCCCTGTCCCTCGGACTGACCGGGTGCGCCGGCGCGACCGTCGAAGAACTGCGCGATCCGGTGCCGGAGCCCTTGCTCAGCCAGGCGGCACTGCCGGGTTACAAGAACATCAGATACTGGGGTGACGATGCCGCTTCCATCGATCCGGCCGTGCTGCAGGAGATCGCCGCGCAGCAGGCTCGCGGCCTGAAGTCGAACCGCCGCTATTTCCTCTCGATCTCGGGCGGCGGAAGCAGCGGCGCCTATGGGGCAGGGCTGCTTTTCGGCTGGTCAGCTGCAGGCACGCGCCCCGAGTTCACGATCGTGACCGGTATCAGCACAGGCTCGCTCACGGCCCCCTTTGCCTTCCTCGGCCATCCCTATGATGACGAGCTTCGCGCGGCCTATACCGAGATCGAGGGGTCGGACATCTTCGTGCGTCGCAGCCTGTTCGGCATCATCGGCTCGGATTCCGCTGCCGACAACTCGCCGTTGCGGAAACTGGTGTCGAACTACGTGACGGAAAAGATGATGGCGGGACTGGTGCGCGAGCACGCGCGTGGCCGCCGGCTCCTGATCGGGACCACCAACATCGATGCCGAGCGCCCGGTCATCTGGGATATCGGCGCGATCGCCGGTAGCGGCCAGCCCGGCAGCGAAAAGCTGATCGAGGACATCCTTGTCGCATCGGCCTCGATCCCCGGGGTCTTCCCGCCCGTTCGGCTCAATGTGGTGGCCGATGGCCAGCGATTCGACGAACTCCATGTCGATGGTGGCACCAGCAACCAGGCCTTCCTGTTTCCGTCGAACTTCTCGACGCGCGACGCCGACTTGGAAACGGGCTTCAAGCGGGAGCGAACGCTCTACGTGATCCGGAACGGCAAGGTCACGCCGGAATACTCGCAAGTAAAGCCGAGGCTGACCGCCATCGTCGCCAAGTCCGTCAGCTCGCTGATCAAGAATCAGGGTATCGGCGATCTCTATCGCATGTATGCGCTGGCACAGCGTGACAATATCGCCTTTAATGCGACCTGGGTTCCCGAAAGCTTCACCATGGAGGAGACGACGCCCTTCGAGCCGAAGTTCATGCGGGCGCTGTTTGATCTTGGTTACGAAGAGGGACGGTCGGGAATCAACTGGAAGCAGCAGCCGCCATAACCCAATGAAACGATTGCCTTAAGGCAGCCACGAAGTTGATGTTCTGTGATCGTTCGCGAATTGAGAGACAGAGGAATTTCCGATGATGAAGACAACACTTACACGGCGTGGCGTGTTGCTGGGAGCGGGCGGTCTGGCCGCCACCATGGTGTCCGGCACGGCTGCGCTTGCCGACGGCAATGACGATCCCTATCCGCTGCCGCCGTTCAACTACAGCAAGCTGCCGGAAGCCTTCCGGCCGGCGGTGGTTGACTACAAGACCCGGCAGTGGCCGGGCACCATCATCGTCGACACCTCCGCCCGCCAGCTCTATCTGGTGCTCGAGGGCGGCAAGGCCATGCGGTGGGGATGTGCGGTGGGCAAGGACGGGTTCCGCTGGGCGGGCCTCGCCGATGTTGGCCGCAAGGTCATGTGGCCCCGCTGGACGCCACCCAAGGAAATGATCGCCCGCGCCCCGGAGAAGGCCAAGTGGGCAAACGGCATGCCGGGCGGTCCGGAGAATCCGCTGGGCGCGCGTGCCCTCTACCTCTATCAGAACGGCAACGACACGCTCTACCGCATCCATGGCACCACGGAGCCGCTGTCGATCGGCAAGAATGCGTCGTCGGGCTGTATCCGCATGGTGAATCAGGACGTGGTCGAACTCTACCGCCGGGTCCCGATCGGATCGCGGGTCGTGGTACTGGCTGAAGGAGTCTGACGCATCGGCGTCAGCAAGGGGGAGAGCGGGGCATGAAGGCAAGACAGGCAGGCGTGATGTGCATCGGCGCCGCGGCGTTGTTGCTGGCAGGATGTTCATCGAATTCGGCGCCGGATCTCCCGCCATCGCAGCCCGTCACCGCGCAGCCGCTGGCGCCTCTGCCAACCGGCCCGCTGACGGCGCCGCAGATCTCGCAGGCGCTGGCGGAGCGGACCTTTGCCTTCTCCAGCCCTGGCCGCAAAGGCACCATCTCCTTCTACAATGATGGCACTTTCGAGTATCAGGAAACCGGCAAGGGCAGCGGTACGGGCGTCTGGCAGGCCAGCGAAGGCAAGCTCTGCGAGGCCCGCAATCCGACATCCTTCCTGCCGAAGGGTACGCCCTCCGTCTGCACGCCGATCTCGTCGGATGGTACCAAGTTCACCACCGGCCGGATGCAGCTCATTCCCAGCTGAGCGACGGTCAGGGATGCTGGCGCCATCCCGCCGCGCGGCACTGCCAATGATCGGGACCCGCTGGGGTTGATCGTTCACGCCGCCGCCGCTCTCTGTTATCGGTAGAACCCGATTCGGAGCCCGTGATGCGACTTCTGTTCAGCCTCCTGCTGTTTCTTGCCCTGCTGGCACCGGCGCGCGCCGACACTGCGGAAGCCTCGGCGCAGCTCGCCGCCATCGTCGAGCAGCTCGCTCTCATCGACAAGGCCATCGACGAGAAGCGCAATGACGACGAAGCCCTTGTCGCCATCCGGGTCAGGCTGGAACCGATCGCCAAGGATCTCATCGCGCTGGGCGTGGCTCTTCGGCCGCGCCTGACCGAAATCAATCGCCGCCTCGAGGAAATCGGACCGCCGCCCAAGTCCGACGAGCCGCCTGAACTTGCGGAAGTTACCAGTGAGCGGCGTGCGCTGCTTCAGGAGAAGGCCAGGATCAATGCGGTGCTTGGCGAGGCCGAAGCGGTCTCAATCCGGGCCAACGATGCGGTAGATGAAATCAGCGCCATCCGGCGCGAGCTGTTCTCGAACACCTTGTTCCGCCGCACCGATATCGGCGTAGTCTTCGATCCGCAGGCGCTGAAGTCATTCCGCAGCGAGTTGAACGCCGTGGCGCAGCAGGTCACTTCGCGCATCAAGTTCATGTATAACTTCCGCGGCAAGTCCCTCGCTCTGGCGCTGGGCCTTTCGCTGGTTTTCGGCTTCGCGACGGCCTGGGGCATCAGGCGGCTGCTGCGCGTCAATCCCCTGGCCATCTATGATGCTGGCGAGGACACCTACATCCGGCGCCTGTCCGGGGCGTTCTGGACGACGGTCATACCCGCCCTGGCCGCAGCGGCCAGCCTGGCGCTTGCCTATGGGCTCTTCTCCTATTTCGGTGTCTTCACCGAGCAGCTCCGCGCGCTCACGGAAGCCTTCCTGATATCGGTCGCGGCGATCTTCTTCATCCAGCGGCTGGCCGGGGCGATCTTTGCACCGCGCCATCCCGACCGGCGGCTTATCCCGGTCACCAATTCTGCGGCCCGCACGCTCTTCCTCCTTTCGCTTGCAATCGCGGTTGTGCAAGTCGCCGATTATTTCTTCGGCCGCGTGAACTCCATCTTTGCCTCGCCCCTGTCGTTGACCGTGGCCAAGAGCTTCGTGTCCTCCATCACCATCAGCCTGCTTCTGGCGCTTGTGGCCATCGCCAAGCCCTTTACCGACGAGGCAACCGGCGCGCGCCGCGAGTGGCCAGGCTGGATCAGGACGCCGCTGCTGCTCATCGCGCTCTTCATCATCGTGGCGGCGCTGTCCGGTTATGTCGGCCTCGCGCGCTTCACGTCCGCTCAGGTGGTGGTGACCGGCGCCATCCTGGCAACCATGTTCATTGGCGTACAGAGCGGCCACATACTTGCGGCCGAAGGTGCCTTCCCGCGCTCGGCCCTGGGCCAGAAGGTGAAGACCTGGTTCTCGATCTCCGACACGGCGCTGGATCAGCTTGGGCTGCTGCTGTCCTTCCTGGTCTATTTCGTGGTCCTCGCCATCGGCCTCCCGCTCATTCTTCTGCAGTGGGGCTTCAACCAGATCGACATTCGCACCTGGCTGTACAAGGCCTTCACCGACATCACCATCGGGACGGTGTCGATCTCGCTGGTCGGCATCCTGTTCGGCATCCTTCTCTTTGCCCTGGGATTCCTGTTCACGCGGCAGTTCCAGTTCTGGCTGGACCGCACCGTCATGGCGCGATCCCGCGTCGATCCCGGCGTACGCAACTCGATCCGCACCGTGGTGGGCTACCTCGGCGTGGCGATCGCGGGCATGATCGGCCTGTCAGCTGCGGGCTTCGATCTCTCGAACCTTGCGATCGTCGCCGGCGCCCTCTCTCTCGGTATCGGCTTCGGCCTTCAGAACGTGGTGAACAATTTCGTCTCCGGCCTCATCCTGCTGGCGGAACGGCCCTTCAAGGTGGGCGACTGGATCGAAACGGGAAAGGCCTCGGGCCTGGTCAAGAAGATCTCGGTGCGCGCCACCGAGATCGAGACGTTCCAGCACCAGACCGTGACTCTGCCGAATTCCGAGCTGATCAACTCGGCGGTGGGCAACTGGACCCATCGCAACAACTGGGGGCGCGTCGACATCCCGATCACCGCGCCTGTTGGCCGGCACCCCAGAGAAGTCTATGATATTATTATTGAAATTGGCTCGAAAGACCCGGACGTCTTGAAATCTCCGGCGCCGACCGCCATCTTCAAGGGCATAAACGGGGCCGTGATGGAGTTCGAGTTGCGCGTCCATATTCCGGAAGTCTTCGATTCCAGCGTTGTTGCCACCCGCATCCGCTTTGAGATCTTCGATGCCTTCGAGAGGATCGCCATGGATACCGCGCCCGTTCCACGGGCGAACCTCACGCTGAGCCTGCCAGACCTCGAGGCCTTGGCGCAGGCCATCGACAAGGTTAAGGCCAAGCCGAGACGGCGCAGGCCGGAGAGGTGAACCGGCGTTCAGGTGCCGTTCATCCGGCTGCTTCTAGATTGATATCATGGGGCAGGAGCCCCGAAACCGAGAGTGGAGTTGAAATGAAGACCCTGGTTGCCCTTGCCCTTGCCGCCTTCATCGCATCGCCCGCTATGGCGGCGAACGTGACCAACGCGGACGGCGACGCCCATGTCCTGGTCGTGACGGAGGACGGCGAGCAGAGCGAGGTCGGGGTGAACCCCGGTCAGACGGTCGACATCTGTCCCAATGGCTGTTTCGTCAACATGCCCAATGGCGATCGCGAGGCTCTCACAGGTTCCGAGACCATCGAGATCAGCGGCGGCAAGGCCGTATTCAAGTAACCGCTACAAGGAAACCGACAGACCGCCGTCGACGGCCAGGACGTGGCCGTTGACATAGCTCGCTGCGTCCGACGCCAGGAAGACGGCGGCCCCGCCGAGTTCTTCGGGTTTCGCCCAGCGTCCCGCGGGCGTGCGGCCCTCCACCCAGGCCGTGAAGGCCTTGTCCGCGAGCAATGCACTGTTGAGTTCGGTTGCGAAGTAGCCGGGCGCAATGGCGTTGACGGTAATGCCCTGGCGTCCCAGTTCCGCTGCCATGGAGCGCGTCAGGCCATGCAATCCCGCCTTGGCTGCGGCATAGGCATGGATGGTGGGCCGGCCGAGAATTGCCGCCACGGATCCCGTATTGATGATGCGGCCGTGCCTGTGGGGCAGCATGATCCGCACGGCATCGCGGGCCAGGCGGAAACACGAGGTGAGATTGACCGCGATCACGCGGTCGAAGTCTTCATCCTCCCAGTCGGTCATGGCGCGGCGATGCTGAATGCCGGCATTGTTCACCAGGATGTCCAGCTTGCCGTGCCGTGCCGCAACGTCATCGAGAGCCGACCGCGCGACCTTGGCATCGGTCACGTCGAAGGCCATGGCCTCCGCGCCGATCTGGTCTGCCGCCTCTGTCAGGGCAGTCGCATCGCGGGCGTTTACGACGACATGCGCGCCCGCATCGACCAGTGCCCTGGCCATGGCAAGGCCAAGGCCGCGCGAGGCTCCAGTGACCAGTGCCACGCGCCCCTTCAACGAAAACATATCACTCATGTCCTGTCCCCTGGCTTCCGATGATCGATCCTGCATCACCGGCTGCGTAGCACGCAAGACCGCTCACGATGCGGCGTCGGCGTCAGCACCGTCGTTGGCTGGACCGGCGCCGCGCTGCCGCGAGGCGTCGCTTGCCGGCACATAGGTCCGCGCAGCCAGTGACAGGAGTTCGCGCCACAGTTCGTCATCCACTTGCAACGGCTCTCGGGGTGGCGGCTGTCGTCCCGCACGGCAGAGGTTGAAGATCTCGGGAAACGCGACGGGACCGATCTGGAGATCCAGGTCCGGCTCCGTCTGCAGGAGATCGGAGAGGGCAGGGCCGGCCACCAATGCCGGTACGCCGGTGTCCAGTACCCAGCCCGTCCCCGCGCGCGTGAAGGCCGGATTGCGCGTGCGCGACGAATCGGCCTGCCGGAGAGCCGCCAGCATCCGCGCCAGGCCGTCCGGCCCCGACGTCACCAGGCTTGCACCGATCCAGGACGCGTCTTCGGCGAGCCCCTGCGAGAGCCCGACTCCCAGCGCCGCGCGATGACAGGCATTCTCCACCTCGTTCAATGACACGATCATAGCGTGGGAAAGCACCAGTCATCCGCATCGGGGCGGCCAAGGTCCACAGGGAGCGGCGCGCCTTGGTACATTGTTATACGGGTCCAGAGGTCGGACTTCGGGTCGAACCTGCTCGCGCCGAAGAAGGACAGCTTGCAGCGCAGAATGTCGATGGGCAGGCAGGTCTCGGCCACCAGATTGTCGCGGATCTCGGCATAGGGATGGCGATGCACCAACTGAGCGCGCCGGATGATGTGGCGGTGCTCGGGATGGCGCACCAGGAAGGCCGCCGTGCAGTCCTGCGCATCCGCCTGCCGCAGATCGGCCAGCGCTGCCTGAATGTCATGTGCCACGGCGAAGGGCCGCTCCAGTTCCGCTCCCGGCTCGGCGGTACGGTCACCCAGCCGCGGCTCGAGCTTCTCTTCCGAGACATACCAGAAGAGCCGGCGCTGCCGCGGATCGCCGCAGTCGATCTTCAGCGCCCAGTCATAGTTGGTCTCGATCGCCCGGATCAGTTCGTCCACACGCATCGCACCATCCAGGCTGCAGCTTTCCTCCGCCGCCATCCGCGTTGCGAGATCGTCGACCCGTGCAGGGTCCAGTTCGATCAGCAGGCTGACGATCAGTTCCTGCGCTTCGAGACCGAGATGTCCTTCGCCCCAGCGATAGATCTGGTCCGGCGTCGAAAGGAACCCGGATTGACGCGCCAGGGCTTCGAGGTCCCGCTCCAGTTCCACGATCCGTGCTGTCTGGCGGGCATCGTCGACTCGCCACTGCGCCACGTGCCGCCTGGCGCGCGACAGCAGCTTCGCGAATCTCTCCGAGTCAAAGGAGTCTGCCATTCTCTGCCGTGCAAGTGCCGTCTCGCGCGCCTCCAACCAATTGGCGATGAGGAGGGGGTGGGTCATCAGGAAGGGCGCCATGCCGAGTCCGGTGGCATTTCCGATGCCGAGGAAGCGCCGGAATCGCTGATCGAGCTGCACGGCGGTGTCGGGTGCACGTCGCTGAGCGACATGCTCGACCAGATCGAGCGTGAAGAGCCTGACCAGATAGACGGCCAGCATCTCGGCCTGGAAGGGCCCGGCAAGTTCCGGCCGGTCGGCGATGCGGAAGCGGTCGGCGATGCCGAACTTGCCGTTGCCATAGACGGCCGTGGTCCGCATCAGGTAGCCGACCTGCAGGATCTGTTCGGCATCGGGCTGAAGGCCTTGCGCGAGCCGCCTGGTGATATGCTCGAACAGCCGCATGCTCTTGTTGGCGCGGCACAGCACCAGATCGCGCGGGCCATAGCGTCCGGCCTCCTGGCGCGGCGCATTGCCTCGCAGCCGCTGGATCTCGTCGGCCGAGGGCGTCCCGTCGTACAACACGAAGGTCGAATCCCAGGCCTGCGCGATCACCCGGTCGTTGCGATCCTCCGGCGCCAGATACTGCGAGAAGGCAACCAGCGAATAGGCCCGCCCCCGGCCCGTCACCCGATAGACCGCCGTGCCGAAGCCCTCGTCGTCGAGGGCCCACAGCGGCCGATCGAAACGCCATTGACCGGCCTTCAGTTCCCGCACCAGCACCCGCATGAAGCTCAGGCGCGTTGCAAAGAAGCTCCCCATGCGCGACAACCGCATGACCTGCGACGGCGGCCGCAGGGCAACGGTCGGCGTCTCAATGCGCGGGGACGAAACTGTCATCGAAGAACCTCAGCCAGTTCACGCCCATGATGCCATCCACTTCGGTGCCGCTGAAGCCGACTGCCCGCAGGCCCTCCGCGATCTTGTGGAAATCGCGGTTGTCGCGGAACCATGGCGGCTGCGGCGGAAAGCCTGCTGCAGCGGCTGAGCCCTCGCCGAAGTCCGGTGTCCTGGTCCAGCGCCCGCTGCGCATCCAGGTCACCACGCTGTCGGGCTGGTTCTGGCAAAGATCGCTGCCGATGCCCAGATGGTCGGCGCCAACCATCTCGGCGGTCCGCGCCACCATGGCGCAGAAATCCTCCATGCGGCAGTGGGAGCCGTCCTTCAGATGGTGCGGGTAGAGCGAAAAGCCCAGCATGCCGTGGCGCGCCGTGAGCGCTTTCAGAACGGCATTGGACTTGTTGCGGCGTCCCGGATGCCAAAAGGACGGATTGGCGTGGGTCACAGAAATGGGCCGCGCCGAGATGTCGATTGCTTCCAGCGTCGAGCGTTCTCCGGAATGGCTCATGTCGATCACCAGCCCCACCCGGTTCATCTCCCGGATCACCTCGCGCCCCATGCGGGTGATGCCGCTGTCCTCCGATTCGTAACATCCCGAGGCCAGCAGCGACTGGTTGTTGTAGGTGAGCTGCATGAAACGGATGCCGAGCTGGTGGCAGACTTCAACCAACCCGATGTCGTCCTCGATGGGCGAGCAGTTCTGCAGCCCGAAGATGATCGCGGTCCGCCCTTCCGTCTGGGCCTGCCGCACGTCGGCGCCAGAGCGCGCGTGCAGCAGCTTGTCGCGGTGCTCCTCGAAGCGCCGGTTCCAGGCCGCGATGTTCGCAACGGTCTCGCGAAAAGTCTCATGATAGCAAATGGTCACGTGCACCGCGGTGACACCGCCCTCGCGCATCTGGCGAAAGATTTCCGCTGACCAGTTGCAATACTGCAGTGCATCAATGATGGGGGCGGGTGTCATGGGCTCATCATAGGCGTCTGCCGGGGCAGGGCAAGAATTCACCTTTCCGCCGCATTTGCATCAAGCTGTCGCCCCCTTCATGGGCGAACTTGATCATGTTGCCTCTATGGCCCGGCTGGTGTTGAGGACCGGATATCTCAGCCCCCCAGCCCCCCGTAACTCGATGCGGCCGGGCCTCCTACCTTTTCAGTAAGTGAGGCGTTCTGAGTTTGCGGCCGGGTCCTGGATCCGGCCGCTTTTTTGTGCCCTTGACCTGTGCGGCAGCAAGCCCATATGGCATGCCGATCTCTCCCGGATTCGCGAGGACGTCATGGCCAAGACCGCAAAGAAAACAACCGCTTCCGATGAGCCCGAGGCGCACCAGTTCCAGGCCGAGGTGGCCAAGCTCCTGCATCTCATGGTGCATTCGGTCTATTCCGACCGGGATGTCTTCCTGCGCGAACTCATTTCAAACGCCGCCGATGCACTCGACAAGCTGCGCTACGAAGCCATTGCGGCCCCCGAAATGCTGGAGGGCGATTCCGATCTCAGGATCTCCATCACGCCCGACAAGGCGGCCAAGACGGTGACCATCGCCGACAACGGCATCGGCATGAGTCACGACGAGCTGGTCGAGAACCTGGGCACCATCGCCAAGTCCGGGACTCAGGCCTTCGTGGAAAGCGTCAAGCAGTCGAAGGGGGACGTGCATCTCATCGGGCAGTTCGGCATCGGCTTCTATTCGGCCTTCATCGTCGCCAGCCGCGTCGATGTGATTTCCCGGCGGGCCGGCGAGAACAAGGCCTTCATGTGGTCCTCGGACGGCAGCGGAAGCTTCACGGTTGCGCCGGCCGAGCGCAAGCATCGGGGCACCTCGATCGTCCTTCATCTGCGCGATGACGCGCTGGAGTTCCTGGAGGACTGGAAGATCGAGAGCGTGGTGCGGGCCTATTCCGACCACATCGCCCATCCCATCATGCTGGCGGTGGATGCCGAGACATGCCGCCAGATCAATACCGCAAACGCCATCTGGACCCGTCCCAAGTCGGAGATCAGCGCCGACCAGCACAAGGAATTTCTCGGCCATCTGTCGGGAAGCTACGGCGAGCCGGCGCTCACCATTCACTACCGTGCCGAAGGCCGCAACGAGTACACGGTGCTGCTCTACATTCCGGGCGAACGCCCCTTCGACCTCTTCGATCCCGAGCGGCGCGGCAGGCAGAAGCTCTATGTGAAGCGGGTCTACATTACCGACGATGCCGAGCTTCTGCCACCTTACCTGCGCTTCGTGCGTGGCATCGTCGACTCGGAAGACATGCCGCTCAACCTCTCGCGCGAAATGCTGCAGAACAATCCGCAGGTCGCGGCCATCCGCAAGGCGGTGACCAACAAGGTCCTTGGCGAACTCAAGAAGGCGGCCGAGAATGACGAGCCAGCGTTCCGCAAGATCTGGGAGGCCTTCGGGCCGGTGATCAAGGAGGGGCTCTATGAAGACATGGAACGCCGTGACCAGCTCTTCGAAGTCGCCCGCTTCCGCTCCACCAAGGGCGACGGGGTCTCGTTGAAGGACTATGTCTCGGGCCTCAAGGAGAACCAGACGGCCATCTACTATCTGACGGCCGAGGATCAGTCCAAGGCCGCTTCCAGCCCGCAGCTGGAAGGCTACAGGGCGCGCGACGTCGAGGTGCTGATGCTTACCGATCCGGTCGACAGTTTCTGGGTGCGGACCGCGCTCGGGTTCGAGGGCAAGCCCTTCAAGTCGGTGACGCAGGGCGCTGCCGATCTGGACAACATCGCCATCACGGACGATGCGGCAAAGTCCGAAGCCGATCCTGGCGAGACCGCCACCCTGATTGCCGCCATGAAACAGGCGCTGGGCGAGCGGGTCCAAGACGTGCGCGTGTCCAAGCGGCTGACCGACAGCGCCGTCTGCCTGGTGGCCGACGGCATGATGGACCGCACGCTGGAGAAACTGCTGTCGCGCCAGAAGGACTCCGGCGTCTCGGTGAGCGCTCCCATCCTCGAGATCAATTCGGGCCATCCGCTGATCGCGGCGCTGGCGCGGACGGTGATGGCAAAGGGCGCAGCTTCCGTCGAGGATGCCAGCCGGCTGCTGCTGGACCAGGCCTTCGTCATCGAGGGCGAGCAGGTGCCAGATCCCGCTGACTTCGCGCGGCGCCTGGCCGAGGTCATGTCGAAGGTCTTCGCCTGATCTGTGACGCGCCTGCAACAGTGCGATCCAATTTCGTGCGCGCTCTTCCGCCCTGCGGGCGAGTCTGTTACTGACATGCTCCCACGCCAACAGAAGAAGGAGTCAGCCATGGAGAATCGTTTCACGCGCCGCTGAACTCCGGGCCGTCCTGAGGCTCGGGCCTCTCGGCGGATAGCGTATCTCGCGCTTTAGGCGCTCGTTTCACACCACACCTGAATCCGTCAGCATCGGTCGAAGCCGTGCGCGCGTTTGCGCGTCCGGCACGGCGCCGGTCTGTCTCGACCTGTTCACGCGCATGCGGCGTCACACCCCATGTCTCGCGATGGAGACTCTCATGTTCTCGCTCAAGTTCGATCTTCTGTTTCCAAGTATCGATGCGGCCCGGGCCGCGGCACGGATGCTCAATGACCGGTTGGCCACGCCAAGGCCGCCGGCCGATCCTCGCCGGCACCGGCAGATGCTGGACGAACTCCGGCTGCACCGGGAAAAGGTGAAGCTGCAGTCCGTCCTGCACAAGCTGCATAATTCGTGATGCCGGCCTCAGGCAAAGAGGCCGGCAAAGGCTTCCATCGTCGTATTGGCGCCGCAGATGACGACGCCGACGCGTTCGTCCTTCTCCGGCCGGTAGGCACCCGCGAGAAGGGCGGCGAAGGCCGCCGCACCGCCGGGTTCCGACACCAGCTGCAGCTCCTGCCAGAGCCTGCGCTGGGCGTCGCGGATCTGTGCGTCGCTGACCAGCACGCACTGGCTGATGTGGTGGCGGGCGATGCCGAACATGAGCG
>JBGSNJ010000113.1:0-4628 GCA_041739715.1 Aestuariivirga sp. | reverse complement strand
TGGCGGCGAGCGTCGCCATGGCGGGCCATGGCGTGGCCCTGGTGACGCCGCGCTTCGAGGCCGACTGCCTGGCGACCGGCAAGCTGGTAGCGCTCTTCGACATCACCGCGCAGGCCGGGAGCAGCTACTACCTCGCCTATCCCGAGGAGAACCGGAACCTGCGCAAGGTGAAGCTCTTCCGCGACTGGGTGCTGGCGGAGGCCGTAAACGCGGAACCCAGTTGAGGACACAAGCCGGCCAGCGTTCAGCCGCCCGAACAGTGGCAGGCTGACGCACCCCGGATTGCCGCAGATGACTTTCGCAGAACTGTCACGAGAAGCGCACAGCCTATGCCGGATGGCCGCGCACCAGAATGCAGCCATCTCCAATCCATTTCACAGGAGAGAGGCATGTCGCGCTACGAGCAGGACTACCCAGATCACAAGCAGTCTCCCGACTATAGCCACGGCGACGAGCGACCCAGCAACCGCTCGGACAATCCCACCTTCTACGATGTAATCGAATTGCGCACGTCGCGGCGCGGATTCGTACTCGGCAGCCTGGCAGCCCTTGCCACCGGCCTCTACGGCGCTCCGGTTCTGACGTCGCGAACAGCTCTAGCCCAGTCGACATCGACTGCCGGCCTTCTCGGCTTCAAGCCCGTGCCGATCAGCCTGGATGACAAGGTCGTCGTGCCTGAAGGTTACAAGGTCCAGGTGCTGGCACCTTGGGGCACGCCGATCAACGGTTCATCGCCCGCCTACTCGCCGGGCAAGGCGTCAGGCGCCGAGCAGGCCCTTCAGATCGGCAGCCACCACGACGGCATGCACTTCTTCGCCATCGAGGGTTCTTCGGACGATGGCCTTCTCGTGATGAACCACGAGTACATCGAGCCCCGCTTTCTGCATGCGGCCAAGTGGAAGGGCCAGAAGCTGGACAATGAAGCAGTCGTGTTCGATGCCAGCGGCGCGCGCGACGCTGATGAAGTGCTGGCCGAGATCAACGCTCACGGGTGTTCCGTGATCCGCATCAAGAAGGGGCCTGACGGCCAATGGGGCATTGTCACCGATCCAATGAACCGGCGCGTCACGGTCAACACGCCGATGGAGTTCGCCGGTCCGGTGCGGGGTTCGGCCCATCTCGTCACCAAGTACAGTTCCGACGGCACCAAGACCCGCGGCACGGTCAACAATTGCGCAAATGGCGTGACGCCCTGGAATACCTACATGTCGGCGGAAGAGAATTGGGCCGGATACTTCATCAATCCCGGCCAGAAGGACAAACTGCCGCGCGAGCAGGCGCGCTACGGCGTTCCGACCGAGGCCTCGCGCTATGGCTGGGAGAAGGCTGCCGGCGGCGCCGACGAGTTCATCCGTTTCGACGTCTCCGCCAAAGGCGCGACCCCAGCGGAGGACTACCGCAACGAACCCAACAACTTCGGCTGGATCATTGAGTTCAACCCCTATGATCCGACGACCGTGCCGGTGAAGCGCACAGCCCTTGGCCGCTTCGCTCACGAAGGCATCGTCTTCGGCCCCGTTGCAGCCGGCAAGCCGGTGGTCTGCTATTCGGGCGACGACGCAAGGTTCGAGTACATTTACAAGTTTGTGTCGGCCTCACCCTACGATCCCGCGACCGCCAATGGCAGCCTGCTGGATGAAGGAACGCTGTTCGTCGCGAAGTTCAACGCTGATGGCACCGGCGAATGGCTGGCGCTTTCTCCGGGTCAGAACGGGCTGACGCCGGAGAACGGCTTTGCTGACCTGGCCGACATCCTGGTTAACACCCGCCTCGCCGCCGACAAGGCCGGCGCCACCAAGATGGATCGTCCCGAGTGGGGAGCCGTCGACCCAAACACCGGCGAGGTCTACTTCACGCTGACCAACAACAACCGCAGGACCCAGACCCAGGTCGATGCCGTCAATCCCCGCGCCGACAACAGCTTTGGCCAGATTGTCAGGTGGCGCTATCCCGGCAACGACCACACCGCGGCCGGATTTCAATGGGATCTCTTCGTGCTGGCCGGCAACAAGAACACATCAGCGCTTTTCACCGGGAAGCCGCTGGGGGAGGACTCGATCTTCGCTTGCCCTGACGGCCTGTGGTGCGACGCCAACTCGCGTCTGTGGATTCAGACCGACATGGGCGACATCGGCCCGCCCTTCGAAGGGACGCTGGAACCCTTCGGCACCAACCAGATGCTCGCGGCCGATCCCACGTCCGGCGAGGTGCGCCGCTTCCTCACCGGACCGTGGGGACAGGAAGTCACAGGGGTTGTCACCACACCGGACCAGAAGACCATGTTCGTCAACATTCAGCATCCCGGCGGACACGCTACTGAAGAGCAATTCGCAGCGGGTGATTTCGGCTCCGGCTTCCCCGACTACAACGGTACCGTGCCACGGTCGGCGACCCTGGTGATCACCCGGGAGGATGGCGGCATCGTTGGCGCCTGACGACTGTGCCTGACGTCTTGCGCAGCGGCGGAAGACCGACCCGGCCGCTGCGCAGGTTTTCTAGCGCGTGAACTGCTTGTACTTGATGCGCTTCGGCATGACGCTGTCTTCGCCCAGGCGGCGCTTCTTGTCTTCCTCGTAGTCCTGGAAGTTGCCCTCGAACCACTCGACATGGCTGTCGCCCTCGAAGGCGAGGATGTGGGTGGCGAGGCGGTCGAGGAACATGCGGTCGTGGCTGATGATCACGGCGCAGCCGGCGAAATCCTCCAGCGCCTCTTCCAGCGCCGCCAGGGTTTCGGTGTCGAGGTCGTTGGTCGGTTCGTCAAGCAGCAGCACGTTGGCGCCGCTCTTCAGCATCTTGGCCAGATGCACGCGGTTGCGCTGGCCGCCCGAGAGGGTTCCCACCTTCTGCCGCTGGTCGGCACCCTTGAAGTTGAAGGCGCCGGTATAGGCGCGCGAGTTCATCTCGCGTTTGCCGAGATAGAGCACGTCATGGCCGCCGGAGATCTCCTGCCAGACGGTCTTGTCGGGATCGAGCGAGTCGCGGTTCTGGTCGACGTAGCCGAGATGCACCGACTCGCCCACGGAGATCGAACCCTTGTCCGGCTTCTCCTGGCCCGTCAGCATGCGGAACAAGGTGGTCTTGCCCGCGCCGTTGGGCCCGATGATGCCGACGATGCCGCCGGGCGGCAGCTTGAAGGACAGGTCGTCGATCAGCAGCCGGTCGCCATAGGCCTTGGACAGGCCCTCCACCGTGATGACATTGCCGCCGAGGCGCTCGCCGGGCGGGATGATGATTTGCGCCGTGGTTGACTTGAGGCGGTTCTCGTTGGCGGTGATGAGTTCGTCATAGGCCTTGATGCGGGCCTTGGACTTGGCCTGGCGCGCCTTGGGGCTGGCGGCGATCCATTCCTGCTCGCGCTCGAGGACCTTCTGGCGCGCCGCATCCTCGCGCTGCTCCTGGGCAAAGCGCTTGGACTTGGCCTTGAGATAGGCCGAGTAATTGCCCTCGTAGGGAATGCCGCGGCCGCGGTCGAGCTCGAGGATCCAGCCGGTGACATTGTCGAGGAAGTAGCGATCGTGGGTGACGATCAGGATGGCGCCGGGATATTCGCGCAGGTGATGTTCCAGCCAGTTCACCGACTCGGCGTCGAGATGGTTGGTGGGCTCGTCGAGCAGCAGCAGGTCGGGCTTGCGCAACAGCAGCTGGGTCAGCGCCACGCGGCGCTTCTCGCCGCCCGAGAGATTGTCGATCGAGGCATCGCCCGGCGGGCAGCGCAGCGCGTCCATCGCCTGCTCGACCTGGGATTCGAGATCCCAGAGGTTCTGCGCGTCGATCACGTCCTGCAGCTTGCCGGCCTTCTCGGCATTCTCGTCGTTGTAGTCGGCCATCAACGCATTGTACTGGTCGAGGATCGCCTTCTTGTGGGCAACGCCCTCCATGACATTGCCCATGACGTCGAGCGCGGGATCGAGCTCGGGTTCCTGCTGCAGGTAGCCGCAGGTGGCACCGTCGGCCAGCCAGGCCTCGCCGTTCCACTCCTTGTCGATGCCCGCCATGATGCGCAGCAGGGTGGACTTGCCCGAGCCGTTGGGGCCAAGCACGCCGATCTTGGCGTCCGGGTAGAAGGAGAGGTGGATATTGTCGAGGACCTTCTTGCCGCCGGCATAGGTCTTGGACAGGCCCTGCATGTGGTAGATGAACTGGCGCGCCATGTGCGTAAGCTGTTCCTTGCGAATTGGAGAAATCGTCGGGGGCAGCTTCTAGCCGAGGCGCAGCGCGAGGGCAATGATCGCGGGCCGCGCGGACGCGGCGCCGATTGCCGGGTGAAGATGGCGCCCTGCAACCGTTCGCCGATGGGCTTGAGGCTGTCCGCCCCACGCCAGGCTGACGCGCCCTAGTGAGCCGACCGTTTCGCCTGCCGTTCTTCCAGCAGGATCTTCTTCTGGTAGCGGCCCTGGACGATGTCGACGATGAGCAGCGCGCCGACCACGAAGTAGAAGGTGCTCTTGGCCATGGTCTCGACCGGGTAGCCGAAGAAGGCGAGATGTGCGAGGTGGCCGCCCTCGGCCAGCAGCATGACGCCCACCAGCAGCAGCACGAAGAGGCCCAGCACCTCGTACATGCGGTTCTTCTGCAGGAAGCTGGCGACGTGCTCGGACAGAAGCACCATCAGGATGCCCGAAAGCACG
>JBGSNJ010000263.1:0-3581 GCA_041739715.1 Aestuariivirga sp. | reverse complement strand
GTGATCTCGCCCTTGACGGCCGCGCGCTGCGCCAGTTGATCGGCCACCTCTTGCGCCGATCCGCGCAGCACTTCCTCATGAAGCTTCGTCAGTTCGCGTGCCACGGCGACCTGGCGGCCCGGCAAGGCGGCGGCCACGTCGGCCAGCGTGTCGCAGATGCGGTGGGGGCTGTCGAAAAAGACCAGCGTAGCCCGCAGCGCGGAAATTTCACCGAGGAGCTTTTTCCGCTCGCCCGATTTCTGCGGCATGAAACCGAAGAAGGCGAAGCGGTCGCTGGGCAATCCCGACAGGGCCAGCCCCGTCAGAACGGCCGAAGGTCCGGGACAGGCGGTCACCGGGATGCCTTCCGCAATGGCCTCGCGGACGAGGCGGTATCCCGGATCGGAGACCAGCGGCATGCCGGCATCGCTGACCAGGGCGATGCAGGCGCCGTCCTTGAGCCGGGCGAGAATCCCGGGCCTCACCTTTGCCGCATTGTGCTCGTGATAGGGCGACAGCGGCACCCGGATGGCATAGCGTTCAAGCAGCCGCGCCGTGATGCGCGTGTCCTCGCACAGCACGGTGTCGGCGGCGGCAAGCGTTGCCAGGCCGCGCAAGGTCATGTCGCCGAGATTGCCGATGGGGGTGGCCACGATGTATAGCCCCGGTCCGAGCGAGTCGGCCTCGAAACCGGAAGCACCGATGCTGTAGCGACGGTGTCTTTGCGGGGGCTCTTTTGTCATGGTTCTCCGGAACCGTCAGGTGGGACGTGGAATGGCGGACGTGATGCTAGCGCGGCTTGGGCGCGGACGGGAGTGGCGAGTTGCGCTGGCAACGGCGTTGTGCCTGATGCTGGCCGGCTGCGGCGGCGGCAAGATCGGCGATCTGCTCAAGGACACGCCGGCCGAGGAACAGCAGCAGCAACCCTAGACTGCCAGTTCGGCAATCAGCGCATTGAGCAGCTTCCGGCCATCGGGCGTTGCTCGCAACCGTGTGCCCTCACGTTTGATCAGCCCCAAGGACTTGAGCCCGGCAATCTTGCTGGAATCGATTTCTCGCCCGGCCAGTGCCGCGTAGCGGGTCAGATCGATGCCTTCGGCGATGCGCAGGCCCATCAGCAGATATTCCGAGGCCTGATCTTCCGGTGGAACTTCTGCCTCTGTCACGATCCCATGACCTTGGCGCTCCACCAGATCGCGCCAGGTTTCCGGGTGGCGCTCTGCCACCAAGGCCAGGCGCCGGCCGCCACTGTCGATGCGGCTGTGCGCGCCGGGGCCCGCGCCGGCATATTCGCCATAGCGCCAGTAGAGCAGATTGTGCCGCGACTCCTGTCCGGCTGCGGCATGGTTCGAGACTTCATAGGCCGGCAGGCCGGCGGCTTCTGTCAGTTCCTGGGTCACATCGTAGAGATCGGCAGCGCGGTCATCCGCGGGCACCATGAGGCTGCCCTTGGCATGAAGATCGAAATAGGCTGTGCCCGGTTCGATGGTGAGCTGGTAGAGCGACATGTGGCCCTGCTGCTGGCCAAGCGCGATGCGCAATTCCTCGCGCCATTGCTCCAGCGTCTGTTCGGGCCGCGCATAGATCAGGTCGAAGGAGACGCGCGGGAAAACCCTGGCCGCGAGCCTGAAAGCTGCCAGCGCCTCCGCGGCCGTGTGCTGCCGTCCAAGGGCCTTGAGGTCGGCATCATTCAACGCCTGCACGCCGACGGAGACGCGGTTTACACCAGCAGCCCGGTAGCCGCGGAAGTTTTCAGCCTCGATCGAGGTGGGATTGGCCTCCATCGTCGTCTCGACGTCCGGTGCCACGCTCCACAGCCTGCCGATCGCATCAAGCACATGGCCAACGGCCGCCGGCGGCATCAGCGATGGCGTGCCACCGCCGAAGAAGATGCTGGTGACCTGGCGTCCCCTGCTTCGCGCGGCGAACCATGCCAGTTCGGTTGCCAGGCTCCGGGCAAAGGACATGGCATCCACCGCCGCGTGCCGCACATGCGAGTTGAAATCGCAATAAGGACACTTGGCCTTGCAGAAGGGCCAGTGGACATAGACTCCGAAGGCCTCAGAGGAGCTCAACGGACAGCGCCTCCAGTGCCCGGGCCCGGTGCGAGATGCGGTTCTTCTCGGCCGGATCGAGTTCGGCGAAGGTCCTGTTGCCGCCATCGGGCACGAACATCGGGTCATAGCCATGGCCAAGCTGGCCGCGCGGCGGCCAGGTGAGATGGCCCGCCACACGGCTCTCGAACTGGCGTTCCGTGCCATCGGGCCAGATGACGCAAAGGGTGCAGACAAATTCGGCGCGGCGCCGCTCCGGCGTCACGGCGCCGCTGGCCTGCAGCTTCTCCTCGACCAGTCGCATGGCCCTGCTCCAGTCCCGGTCGGGACCTGCCCAGTCGGCCGTGTAGACGCCAGGCGCGCCGTCCAGGGCCGCGACGCAGAGTCCGGAATCGTCGGAGACCGCGATCATTCCCGTCGCCTGCATCGCGGCCATGGCCTTGATGCGGGCATTCTGGGCGAAGGTCGTGCCCGTCTCCGCGGGCTCGGCAAGGCCAAGTTCGCCAGCCGAGACCGCCGTCACGCCATAGGGCTTCAGCAGGTCCGCGAACTCGGCAAGCTTTCCCTTGTTGTGGGTGGCGATCACGATTCGGGCATTGGCAAGACTTGGACCCTCGGGCATGTCCCAGATGGCGCCATCTGCAAACTCCAGGCTGTTCCCTGCGGGATCGCGGAAGTAGATGGAGCGCCCGCCGCCCGGCCAGTCGATGACCTTCTCGATCTCGACGTTCATGCCATCAAGATGGCTTTGCCATCGTGCCAGCCCGTCGCGGCTGCTGCGGAAGCAGACATGGCCAGGCCCTGCCACGCCATGCGGCGGCGGTCCCTGGGTGCTGCTCTGCGCAGACGTGACCTCCGGATTGAAGATCAGCAGCATCTGATCGCCGCACTTGAAGAAGACGAAGCGGCCAGGGGTCTCGTCGTAGACCGCCAGTCCAAGAACTCCCGAATAAAAGTCCCGCGCCGCTGCGATGTCGCCGGCGTAGAGAACCGTCTCGAGAATCCGTCCTGCCCGCATCACGCAATCGCCTGGCGCTGCAGGGCCACCAGTTCGCCGATGCCCTTCTTGGCCAGCCCAAGCAGTTCGAGCAGATTGGCCTCGGAGAAGGGACCGCCCTCCGCCGTGCCCTGGATCTCGACGATGCCGCCGGTTCCGGTCATGACGAAATTGGCGTCGGTTCCGGCGGTCGAGTCCTCGGCATAGTCAAGATCGAGAACCGCCACGTCATTGTGGATGCCGCAGGAGATCGCCGCCACATGGTCCTTCATCGGGAAGCTCTTGAACATGGAACGCGACTGCATCCATGACAGGCAGTCATGAAGCGCCACCCAGGAACCGGTGATGGCGGCGGTGCGGGTGCCGCCATCGGCCTGCAGCACGTCGCAGTCGAGCGTGATCTGGCGTTCGCCCAGCGCCACGAGATCCACCACCGAGCGGAGCGACCGGCCGACCAGGCGCTGGATCTCCTGCGTCCGGCCGGACTGCTTGCCGGCCGAAGCCTCGCGCCGTGTGCGCTCGCCGGTGGCCCGGGGCAGCATGCCGTACTC
>JBGSNJ010000109.1:0-5349 GCA_041739715.1 Aestuariivirga sp. | reverse complement strand
GATGTTCATCAGCTTCATTCTGGCTGGCGCCATCGCGGGGCTCGCCGGCTGGCTGCTGGCTATCCGCACCTCGGGTGCAACCGCCAATCTCGGCACCGGCATGCTGTTCAACGCCTTTGCTGCCGTGGTCATCGGCGGCGTTAGCCTCAAGGGCGGCGTCGGCAAGTTGCCGGGCGTCTATGCCGGCGTTCTTCTGCTCTCATCCATTCACACGGCCATCAATCTGATGGGGCTTCCGGCCCACTACACGCAGGTGATTCTGGGCCTCCTGGTCCTGGCAGCCGTGCTTCTCGACACCCTCAAACTCCAGATCCGTCAGAGGTTCGCATGAGCGGACGGCTTCAAGGCAAGGTCGCATTGGTCATCGGAGCGGCGCGCGGCATCGGCGAAGGCATCGCCGAACGCTTCGTGGAGGAAGGCGCCAGCGTGGTGATCGCCGATACCGAGGTCGATGCGGGCGTCGCAACGGCAAAACGCCTGGGCGGACTCTTCGTCGAGACCGACATCGCACGGAACGATCATGCCGAACGCGCCGTGCGCATGGCCGTGGATGGTCTTGGAGGACTGGACATCCTGGTCCAGAACGCGGGCATCTATCCCTGGACGCTGATCGAGAACATCTCGCCGGAGGAATGGGACTCGGTGCTGGCGGTCAATCTCAAGGGCACTTTCCTCGCGGCCCGCGCGGCGCTGATCCACATGAAGCCGAAACGTTCCGGCCGCATGGTCTTCACTTCTTCCATCACTGGGCCACGCGTCACCAGCCCGGGGCATGGTCACTACTCGGCCAGCAAGGCGGGCATCAACGGCTTCATCAAGGCTGCGGCGCTGGAATTCGCCAACTATGGCATCACCGTCAATGGAATCGAACCCGGAAACATCCTGACCTCGGGCATGAAGATGCACCGCAGCGCGGCCTTCATCCGTTCGATGGAAGAAGCTGTTCCGCTGGGCCGTCTCGGCACGCCACGCGACATTGCCAATGTGGCGCTTTTCCTCGCCTCCGACGAAGCAGCCTACATCACCGGAACCACCATCATCGTCGATGGCGGACAGACGCTGCCCGAGGGCAAGGACTTCCGCATCACGCCTGATTGAACTGGGCGCGATAGGCGTGCGGCGTCAGGCCTACCGACTTTCGGAACTGGCGCGTGAAGGACGTCTGGTTGGCATAGCCGCAGTCCAGCGCGATCTGGCTGATGGGATCGGACGTGCCGCGCAGGCGGCTGAGCGCGAGATCGATCCTCGCCCGGGTTATGTACTGTGCGGCCGAGACGCCGAAGAGGCTTCGCAGGCGCTGATCGAACTGCCAATCCGAGAGCCCGGCCTTGCGGGCGACATCGCCGAGCTTCAACGATCCATCGAGATGATCGCGGATATGCGCGAGTGCTGCCGAGATTCCGGCATAGGCCGACGGCTCCTCCGCGCGAGTCTGCAGGTCGCGCGAGAGTCCGGCCAGCCCGGCAATCCGGCCCGCGGCATCGCGCACCGGTTCCTTCCATGTGAGGCACCAGCCTTCCGCACCGCCGGGATAGAGATGGAGCTCCAGCGCGCTGTGAAGGGGACGGCCGCCAGCAGCGATCTGCCGGTCCTGGGCCAGAATGCGCGCGCCGAGCGGCGCCGGAAAGACATCGCGTGCAGTACATCCGATCAGTTCGGCCTTGGTGCGACGGCCCAGGCGCTGCACCAAGGTCTGGTTGACGGAGGTGTAGCGGCCTTCCGCGTCCTTCATGAAGAACACGGTGTCGGGCACGGCATCGAACAGGGCCTCGAAAGGATGCGTCAGCACGTCGATTTTCGCCATCCTGCCGCCTGCCATCCCGCGCCCTGTGCCGATTTCCCAGCGCCTGCCCGTCCTTCGGTCAAGACGTGACGCAAGCTTGCCCTTACGTTTGCCATCACATCACAGCGCAGCAGGTTTCCGATGTCACCCGAGATTTTCAAAGGCGTCATCCCGGCCCTCATGACCCCGGTCAAGGCCGATCGCTCCCCCGACCATGCCGCACTGGTCGCCACCGCCAAGCGGCTGATCAGTACAGGCATGACCGCAGTAGTCTATTGCGGCTCGATGGGCGACTGGTCCCTGCTGAGCGACGAACAGCGTATGGAAGGCGTCGAACATCTGTCACGGGCCGGCGTTCCGGTGATCGTCGGAACGGGCGCGCAGAACACGGCCCGCGCCGTCGGCCTTGCGGAGCATGCCCAAAGCGTCGGCGCCAGGGGATTGATGGTGATCCCGCGGGTCCTGTCGCGGGGGACTTCACCATCCGCTCAACGCGCGCATTTCGAAGCGGTGCTCGGCGCCGCGCCGAGGCTTCCGGCGGTCATCTACAACAGTCCCTACTACGGCTTCGAGACCAAGGCCGACTTGTTCTTCGCGCTGCGCCGCTCGCATCCGAATCTGGTCGGTTTCAAGGAGTTCGGCGGTGCCGCAGCATTGCGCTATGCAGCAGAGCACATAGCGTCTGCCGATGACGGCGTGGTGCTGATGGTAGGCGTCGATACGCAGGTCTTTCACGGCTATGTCAGTTGCGGCGCAGTGGGCGCCATCACCGGCATCGGAAACGTGCTGCCGCGCGAGGTCCTTTATCTCGTCGACCTGTGCCGGAAGGCTGCCGCTGGCGACGCACAGGCCAGGGCCGATGCACGGGATCTCGAACAGGCGCTGGCCGTGCTGTCGTCCTTCGACGAGGGACCGGATCTGGTCCTGTACTACAAGCACCTCATGGTCTGCGAAGGCGAGGCGGCCTATGCGCGCCAGATCATCGAATCGGATGTGCTGTCCGAGAGCCAGACGGCCTATGCCGACAGACAGCTTACCCTGTTCAAAGCCTGGTATGCCGCCTGGCCCGGGCGGACGCGCTGACATGCGGGTGATCGACTCTCACACCGAGGGTGAGCCCACGCGTCTCATCATCGACGGCGGGCCGCGATTGACCGGCCGCTCCCTCGCAGAAAGGCGTGATCACTTTGCACGTGAGTTCGACCATATCCGCCGATTTGCGGTGCTTGAACCGCGCGGTCACGATGCTCTCGTGGGAGCCCTGCTCTGCGAGCCCGAAAACAGCTCTTCCGCCGCAGGCGTGATCTTCTTCAACAATGCCGGCTGCCTGGGGATGTGCGGGCACGCGGCCATCGGCACCATCATCAGCCTTGCGCATCTCGGGCGTATCGGACATGGCATCCATCGCCTGGATACGCCGGTGGGACCGGTGACTCTCGCGCTTCGTACAGGCAATGAGGTGACCGTCGAGAACGTGCCGAGCTGTGTGCATCGCAGCGGCATCACTCTCGATGTTCCCGGCACAGGGCGCGTCACTGGTAACATCGCCTGGGGCGGGAACTGGTTCTTCATCACGGACGATCTGGGGCTGGAGCTGACGCTGGCCCGGATCCGCGCACTTACGGATGCCGCACTGCGCATCAGGGATGCGCTCGCCACAGCAGGCCACCGTGGGCCTGACGGCGAAGAGATCGACCACATCGAGCTGACAGGCTCCTCATCTGCCGCGGATTCGCGCAACTTTGTTCTTTGTCCCGGTGGCGCCTATGACCGTTCGCCTTGCGGAACCGGCACCAGCGCCAAGCTGGCCTGCCTCGCGTCGGCGGGAAAGCTCAGACCCGGCGCAGAGTGGATTCAGGAAAGCATCACCGGCAGCCGCTTTGCCGCGACCTATCGTGCGACCGACAGGGGCATCATTGCCAGTATTGCGGGCAGGGCCTTCGTGACCGGCGAGACAAGGCTGATCAGGCAGCCCGAAGATCCTTTTGCGGATGGCTTGGCGGACATCACGTCGGCAAGGCCGACGCAGCCGATCACGGTGGGCGATTTCGCCGGACGAAGGACCCGGTTCGGGTCCGGCTTGGCACAGTGACTTTCTTGATCGACGTGGAGGTCGTCGTTCCGATCTCAGCAGAGGCAAGTCGCTTCAATCCATCCCGAGCCGTCTGCGATGTGGGATCCAGCTTCAGCGCACGGCGATAGTCCTTCTCCGCCGCCGCGACGCTGCCGGTACTCTCCAAAGCCAGGGCGCGCCCCTCATAGCCGGCAGAAAGCCCGGCATCGAGTTCGATGGCACGATTGCAATCCGCCAGCGCGCGGTCGAACTGTTCGGTCTTGCCCATCGCCCAGCAGCGCCCGGCGAAATAATGCGCACCACGCCGGTCAAGCCGGATGGCCGTGTCATAGTCCCTGATCGCCAGGTCATAGTCACCGCGCGCCGCATTGGCCGAGCCGCGATAGCCGTAGGCCCGGGCGCTGGTGAAGCCAAGCCGGATGGCGGCGTCGAAATCCGCTACCGACTGATCGAAATCCCCGGCATCGGCATGAGCGAGACCGCGGTAGTAGTAAGCGGCGGCCTGCCGGCCCGGCGGCAGGCCAAGATCCAGCGCGCGGCCGAGATCGGCGATGGCCTTTCTGAGCTTCCCTTGTGCGGCGAAGGCGGCACCGCGTCCGAGCAGTGCCTCGGCCTTCAGCGCCGGCGCGGCATCCATGTCGATGACAGCATCGAAATCCTCGATCGCATCCCCGTCGTCAGCCTTCATGCGATAGGCCTGGCCGCGGGCCAGATAGGCGGCCGCCGGCGCGCGATCGGAAGCGATCGCGCGGCTGCAACTCGCGATCCGCTGGCTCAAGGCGGTGGGTGCATAGGCGGTACAGGCAGAAAGATCATCGGCCAAGGCACTGCCACCCGGCAGCGCGAGCGCCGCGAGCAGCAAGCCGGACAGAACCAAGACCTGTCTGTGCATCCATTGCCTCCGGCGCCACGATCCACCATCCCGGCGCCGCCGTCCATCGTACCTGCGCCCCAAGGTAAGCGGAGCGGAAACCCGGCAGATCGCCAAGCCGCTTACCGATCCGTCGCAATTATGGCCTGATTGTGATGCCCCGCCGGGGTCCGGGCGGTCTTACCCCGGTCCGGCCCTCGATCAGGCGAGCGGCTGCCAGATCCGTGTGTCCTTCAGATCGTCCTCCGAGACGATGAGCCGGTCGTCGGCCTTGGCCTCGTTCTGCAGGGACCAGCGCATCGGGCTGTCCATTTCGCTGGCCGGCGCCTTGACCTTGTAAATGTGCCCGGCGTGCATTCCGGTGAGCTTCTTGTAACGGGCATCGATCATCTTGCGCCTCCTGACTTCTGCATTGAGCGCCCAGCTTGCCCGAAGGCCGGGCGCCTCGTCAAAGCCCAAACCTATCGCCGGATCTCGGGGCCCATGGTGCGGATTCCGTGCTCGACCTCGAAGACGTTGGAATTGAGATTGGCCACCCATTGCCGTCCGCTGACGGTCAGCGACAGGTAGGACAGCGCATGGGTGAGATAGGGCTGTACCCGCGTCCAGAAGAACTTCGGG
>JBGSNJ010000102.1:0-2286 GCA_041739715.1 Aestuariivirga sp. | reverse complement strand
CGGCGCAGGCTACGGCTCGGCTGGCGAGCGCTGCATGGCGATTTCAGTGGCAGTGCCGGTCGGCAAGGAAACCGCCGACCGCCTCGTTTCCAAGCTGATCCCGCGCGTCGAGAGCCTGAAGATCGGGCCGTCGACCGATTCCTCGGCCGATTTCGGCCCGCTGGTCACGCGCGCCCATCTCGACAAGGTCAGGGGCTATGTCGAAACCGGCATCGCTGAAGGCGCCAAGCTCGTCGTCGATGGGCGCGGCTTCAAGATGCAGGGCTACGAAAACGGTTTCTACATGGGCGGCTGCCTGTTCGACCATGTGACGCCCGACATGCGCATCTACAAGGAAGAGATCTTCGGCCCGGTCCTTTCGGTGGTTCGCTCGAACAGCTATGAGGAGGCCCTGCGCCTCGCCAACGAGCACGAGATGGGCAACGGCGTCGCCATCTTCACCCGCGACGGCGATGCGGCCCGTGACTTCGCCGCCCGTGTCCAGGTCGGCATGGTCGGCGTCAACGTTCCCATTCCGGTGCCGATCGCCTACTATACTTTCGGTGGCTGGAAGGCGTCTTCCTTCGGCGATCTCAACCAGCACGGACCGGACGCGTTCCGATTCTACAGCAAGACGAAGACGGTGACCTCGCGCTGGCCGTCGGGCATCAAGGATGGCGCCGATTTCGTCATACCGACGATGAACTGACCAGCGAGGCCGCCCGATGGGCGGCCTTTCGCGTTTTAAGGACCAGAAGGAGGCGAGCATGGAATTTGCGCTGACCGGGGAACAGGCCGCAATTCGCGACATGGCCCGCGGCTTTGCCGAAGAACGCCTTGCGCCCAAGGCCCTTGAGTGGGACGAAAAGGGCGAGTTCCCCAAGGATGTCGTGCGCGCGGCAGGCGAACTCGGCATGGCGGGCATCTATGTGCGCGAGGATGTCGGTGGATCCGGCCTCACCCGTCTCGATGCGGTGCTGATATTCGAGGCGCTGGCCTATGGCTGTCCGTCCATCGGGTCCTTCATCTCGATCCACAACATGGTCTCATGGATGATCGACACTTTCGGCAGCGAGGAGCAGCGCCAGACCTGGCTGCCCGCAATGTGCCGGATGGAAAAGATCGCGTCCTACTGCCTGACCGAGCCGGGCTCGGGGTCGGATGCCGCGGCGCTGCGCACTAGGGCCGCGCGCGACGGCAATCAGTGGAAGCTCAACGGCTCCAAGAGCTTCATCTCGGGCGGCGGGGTTTCCGACCTTTATATGGTAATGTGCCGGACCGGCGAGGACGGGCCGCGCGGCGTATCCGCGATCCTCGTCGAGGATGGAACGCGCGGCCTTTCATTCGGCGCCAATGAGCGCAAGATGGGCTGGCGCGCGCAGCCGACTTCGGTCGTGCAGTTCGACGATTGCAAGGTTCCCGCCGACCGGCTCATCGGCGAGGAAGGCAAGGGCTTCCGCTATGCCATGGCCGGCCTTGACGGCGGAAGGCTCAACATCGCCGCCTCCGCGCTTGGCGCAGCACAGTGCGCCCTCGACAAGGCGCTGGCTTATGCCAGGGAGCGCAAAGCCTTCGGGCGGCCCATCGCCGAATTCCAGTCGCTGCAGTTCAAGCTGGCGGATATGGAAACCGAATTGCAGGCTGCACGGATATTCCTGTACCAGGCGGCCTGGAAACTCGACAACAAGACACCGGACGCGACCAGGCATTGCGCCATGGCGAAACGTTTTGTTACCGACACGGCCTTTGAGGTCGCCAACCACGCCCTGCAGATTCACGGCGGCTACGGCTATCTCGCCGATTACGGCATCGAGAAGATTGTGCGGGACCTGCGCGTTCACCAAATACTTGAAGGCACCAACGAAATCATGCGCGTGATCATCTCGCGCCAGATGCTGGCGGAGGACTGATGAGCGCAGCCGATGACATTTTGATCCGAGTCGAGGGCAAGGCCGGGCGCATTACCCTCGCACGGCCCGAAGTGCTCAATGCCCTGACGTGGGACATGGTTCGTGCGATCGAGGCGGCACTGACCAGATGGCGTGACGATCCATCCGTCGATCTCGTCATCATCGATGCACAAGGCGACCGGGCATTTTGCGCCGGAGGCGACATCGAGGAATTGTATGCGAGCGGCAAGGCGGGTGACTACGAATTCGGGCGCAATTTCTGGCGCGACGAATACCGGTTGAACGCGCTGATCGCCAATTACGAGAAGCCCTATGTCGCCCTGCTGCAGGGTTTCACCATGGGCGGCGGTGTCGGCATCGGCTGCCATGGCGTTTTCCGCGTCGTGTGCGAATCGTC
>JBGSNJ010000155.1:0-8091 GCA_041739715.1 Aestuariivirga sp. | reverse complement strand
TCGGCTGACGAAATTATCCCCTTCGCCGCCACCCCCTCCGCCACCCCCGCCGCCGCCCCCTCCGCCACCCCCTCCGCCAATACCGAGCGGGATGACAGCTTCGAACATCAGCTCAAAGGCTGTGTGGCTGGATGTGCCTTTCACGTCACAAGAAGGAAGCGACCCGCCAGAGTGGGCCGATGCCGCCTATGCCGTTGTCGTTCCACAGGCGGAGTCAACACCAACCGCCCCTCAGATCGAGGCTGGGCAAAATGCGAGTGGTGGAGCACCCCTGTGGGCCAACAGCGGCAAGATTTTCAACATCGGCGCCGGGTTGGTCATCCACATGAAGGGGCCGTCTGGTCTGCCAGTCGACACCGCCTGCAAGGCGTGCCTGGTCGAGAAGTACGCCGATTTGACCTATGGCCCGACCTACACCTGCAATTTTACCACTCTGGAAGCCGGTCCGCAGATCGCCAACCAAAGCCCCTCGAACGGTTGGCACCTTGCCGCAATCTCTTCCAACATCGTCATTGTCTGCGATCAGCCGATCGCTGCGGGCTCAGGTCTTTTCACACTGACGAACACGACGCTGGGCACATTGGTCGAGACGTTCAACATTGCAACAGGCGTCGGCAGTGCTGGCGGTTCGATTGCGATCTCCGGCAACACTCTCACCATCAACCCGAATGCAAACCTGACCGCCCGAAATCACTATGCTGTGACCGCGCCAGCGAGCGCAATCCGCAATGTCAGCGGCACGCTGACATGGGACGGGCTGATCGGTCTCAGCGCCTACACATTCCAGGCGGCCTATGCGCTCCCGATGGCGAAGACGCTTCTCGGTGCCCGCGACGGCTTCGCGCAGTACAGCTACGACAATTCGTTGGAGATTAAGAACAGCCTTGACGCCGCCGACGATTTCTCTGGGATTTGGATTGGCGGCGGAAAGATCACTCTTACTGGTGATCCAACCAACCCGGTAAACCCCGAGCGCGGTGCCCGCATCACCAGTGCCAACCACGCGAAGATGCTCACAAGCATGTTCAACTACCAAAATTCCGGCATGACAGTGCTTGTGGAGCTTTGTGCTAAAGATTTTGATGCGGACGCGGGCACCAACATCATCAGCAACTCACCTGTGGGGTTTTCGAAAGTTACCGGGAATGCCAACTCCGGTCAGAATTACTTTTGTATTTCCAAGAGCGACAGCAGCACACGACAACACAACATCGGTCTCGCCCTCAGAGGCGTCTCGAACAACCAAACTGAAACGGGGGCTGAGATTGCCAACCCACCAACAGGAAGAAGTTCTCGCTTCCCCCGTGGAGATGTTTTCGGGGTCTTGGGCCTCACACACGACGGGACGTCTATGACCGTGGCGGATCACCTCTACTCGGTTACCAAGACCGGGATCAACGTGCCGCCGAACCTGCTGGAATTCTACTGGGGTCCGGTGAACACCAATTTCTACTACGACATCAGGGCGACAGCGGTGTTTCCGGTCAGCATGACCGCCGCTGAGCTGATCGCTGAGGTCGTCGCAACGCGCGGCATTCTGGGGTACGCCTGATGACCATTTATCCTGAGTTCCTACAAGAAATTCAGCTTGTGGCGCCGGCGAAGACGCTGACTTACAAGTCGAAAGAACAGGGCGCAGCGGAGGCGTCCACCTACGCTGACTTTGAATTGTCCTACTCCGATCTTGGTTCTGGCAACTATCAGATCATCGGCGGCAGTGACATCGCCTGCAACGCCGGGGCGTTCGCGCTGTTGCGCGCGCTTGGCTTTCGATACTACGGCCACATGGACGCATTTATCTTGCGGCCAACGTCCATCACCGCAGGCCTGTCTCGCGCAAAGGGAAAGTTGGATATCGAGAGCCCAACGTGGGGCGTGACGGACGGTTTCAACTACGTTGGCTTGTACGCATCAGATGGTGCAGGAAGCTCTACGGGGCATCTCGCTAAATACAATAAGTGGCGCAAGCTCCTGGGGGCGTTCGATGCGGCTTGGCCGCATGGGCATAAGTACACCGCCATCACTCTCAACAACGGTGCGTTTAATGCGACAGCGCCCTACTTCGTAGACAACCCCGATCTACTTACGAGAACGCCGGGTGGCGAGCATTGTTTTGATCTAGTAGGCGCGTGGATGGACAAGGATGGCGCCGATCCGACACGATGGAACAAAATCGTCAATTACTGCGCTCGATACCTGGCTCCGCTTTGCGCCGCCAATAACTTCAAGAACACCTTCTTCGACTGCATTGACGGCGATAGCTACGGCAACGATTGGCTGACTGCTCGGGGGATACCCATTGTCGACGGGGTCGACGGAAACTCACATCCGTCTGATCTCGTGGTTGAGTTTACAGAAGACGTCGCTGCCGTCATTCGCGCGGGGGCGCCATCAGTCCCCGGCTATTACGCGACAGGGCACGCGGCGGTCCCGGCGGCTAGGCTCGGTATTCTGGCTTACGCCGGGCACTCCCGCCCGCCGGAGGACGCTATGTCCGACGCCATTTATGTGCAGGCCACTGCTGCCTATTTGTATTGGGGCGGCACACTGGCGCAGACGATTGATGGCTGGGCCGCGAAAAGTCAGTGGCCGATTACGGGGTACTTTTATCCAGACCTCATCCTCTGGAACCACGGCGAGCCTATGTACAACACGTTCGTAAAAAGGTCATCGCAGCTTCAGCTATTCAATGACACGGCCCTTTCGGGGTTCAATATGGAGTACGGGCCGAACTGTCTCGTGAACTGTGTCATGGTTAATTGGTGCCAGATGCTTTGCATCGACCGCACGACAACGTACGCGCAGGCCCTGGCGGAAATCGTTGCAACACTGTTCGACGACGACCCGGCGGTAACTGACATTTTCAATTACTGGGGCGATCCGTTTCGCCGCAATCACAAGTTCAACATGAAGCGGAGCTTTGATTTCGTCTACGCCATGCAAGACTCGTGGTACAAGACGTACTTCAAATACTATCTCACCACGCTGGCAAAATACCAGCGACTGCCCGCGCTGATCAAGACACCGACGAAGTCACCGCCCGATGACCCTTATCGTGCCGCGATCTCAAGTTACCTTTCGAACGCTCACGCGATCCGCAACACCGGCATTTTGCACTCGTACTCCATCATCTACCGCTTTGGTGGGTGGGACTTGCGCGAAGAGGGCGTTAACGACGCGGCGGACGCTACACTGCAAGGTATTCCGGTGTCGCAGCTGGAAAACAACTTAAGCCTCATCAAATACTTCAAGTACCCCGAACTATCGTGGTCCCGCGGGCACAGCATCCAGAACATTCCTCACCCAGAGTGGTATCAATACCCGGTCACCCCGAGTGATGCCGACTTCGACGCCGAGTACGCTATTCTTGAGGCAACAGCATCGAGAGACCCCAATCTCTCAGACACCGACCTTGTCGTCGTCATCGGTCTGCCGATTGTAGCCACAGGCACAAATCCGCCGAAGAATTCTCAGCGGTTGACCGGCGCGACTGTTGTGACAGTAGGAGAGGGGACGCTGACTTTGATCTCGCAAACACCGGGTATGCCAGATCGCACCATTTCCTTCGGCCCCGGCGTCGAGCAGCACGACATCTACAACAAAGGCTACGAACCCACCGACTACGTTGGTTCAATCGACTCCGGTTTGCTCTTCGTGAACTTGGGAGACCTTGTGGTACGCGACGGCGGCGTTGGCCGAAGCTACTTTGTGATCCCCGACAGTCTCGCCGGACAAGTAAGCATCCAGTCCACTAATGTTGCGCAAATCAAACACGCAGGCGGCAATTTTTCGCTCTATGGCGAGACGACTTCCAGCTTCGTGTCGCCCGCCAATCTGTCGCCCGGCGTCTGCGCCATCGACGATGTTGGCACGCATCTGAGTTTAATGCTCGGCAACTTACCGCCCTATGTTTCGAACACGCCTCACGCCATGCTTATGCCGAAGGCATTTGTTGAGGCAGAGTATCCGGGGCTTATCCGCGGGACGCTGGTTGAGGCGGCTTAGACCTACGCCACAGACCGAGCGCCGCCATGAAACCAAGCGCCGCAGTGGTCAACGGCAGAGCGGCCGGCAAGGGGACTGCTGCGACTGGCGCGCACCCTGAAGCCCATGCACAGCCGTCGATTGAAGCGCCCGTAGAAGTCCTGCCATTTAAATCGAAGTAAACAGCTGACGCTGTTGTTGCGCTCCGGTCGCCCTCAACGTTGATGTGAAGATCGTACCCAAAGCCAATTCGCTCCGTCAGAAAATTCCACGACACCGGTAAGAAGTTCTCAAATTCAAAAGTGCCACTTAGGCAGGCGAATTCACCGGATACAAGCGGGCAACCGCCGGCGCCGGGCGTCCACAGTGCCAAGCCCGGCCCCAACTTTATAGCCCAGTCAGTGAACTCTGACGTCGACCCGTCGCCAAGCGGCGAGAGCGATGTTGTGCCGACATCAAGGAAGCCAGTTATCCCCGAACCAGGAGAGAAGGCTAGCCTGATCGGAGCCGCCTCGGCCGCCGGCATGGCCGGAACCCCAAGACCAAACAGCGCAAGCAAGCCGGCCAGAAAAGTTCTGCGACGCATGTCGTCCTCCCGCCGGGGTCTAAGCGCCCCGTAACACCCACACAACTACGACTCCTAACCAAGAGTCAAGGACCATCCCCTCATGCCCTCACTGCTCAACCGCGTTCAGATCTGGAACATGGCGCTCGACCTGCTGCGCGAGCAGCCGCTTGCGTCGGCTGACGATCCGTCGCCACCAGCGAAGCTGCTTGGCCGGAACTACGAGCAGCAGCGCGACTATCTCATGGAGCGCTATCTCTGGAAGTTCGCCAAGAAGCGCGTCGCGATTGCAGCGGACGGCACGGCTCCGGACTACGGCTTCCTCTACCGCTACATGCTGCCAACCGACCACCTGCGCCTTCTGCCGCCGACGATCGATGGCAAGGCGAACAGCAAGCCGATCCGCTACGAGCAGGAAGGCCAATACATTCTCTGCGACCTGACAGCGCCGCTGCGCCTTCAGTACATCGCGCGCATCACCAACGAAGGTCTCTTCTCGAACGGCTTCTGCGAGCTGCTCTCGATCCGCCTGGCGATGCGCTGCGCACACTGGATGACCGGCAAAACCAATCTCGTGACCGAGTTGCGCCAGCTCTACAAGGACACGATCGACGACGTGAAGCAGGTCGAAGCCGTGCAGGTGTCGAGCGACAGCTACTACGATACCGACATCCTCGAAGAGCGCAGCGAGTATTACTGATGCCGATCTATCCGATCCAGGCGAACTTCTCGCGGGGTGAGCTGTCACCGCGCCTGCATGCGCGCATCGACATCGAATACTACAAGGCCTCTCTCCGCACCTGCACCAATTGGACCGTCCTGCGCCACGGGGGCCTGCGCAAGCGCTCTGGCTTCAAGATGGTGAAGGAGGTGAAGGACAGCAGCAAGAAGGTCCGCCTGATCCCCTTCATCTTCTCGACGCTGCAGCCCTATGTCCTCGAGATGGGCAACCAGTACGTCCGCAAGTATTCCAATGGTGGCATCATCACGACGGGCGGCGGCACGCCGACGAACATCACCAGGGCGAACCCCGCGGTGGTCACCATGGCCGGCCACGGCTTCAGTAACAGTCAGCGCGTGCTGGGAACGAACATCGGCGGCATGGTCGAGCTCAACAACCGCGAGTTCATCGTCGCCAACGTGACGTCGTCGACCTTCCAGCTGCAGGGCGTGGACAGCTCCTCCTACGGCGCCTTTACAGGGGGCGGCACGATCAAGCGCATCGTCGAGACGGCGACGCCTTATCTCGAGGCCGACCTCTTCGGTATCAGCTACGCGCAGTCGGCCGACGTGCTCACCCTGGCCGACGTCGACTACCAGCCGCGCGAGCTCAACAGGTCGAGCGACACCAGCTGGTCGCTCACCACGCCGACGTTCCGCAACGGGCCTTTCCTCGACGAGCCCGACAACAACGCCAACGGCCTGAAGCCCGACATCCGCAACGTCGTGACGACGGGGGGTTCTTCAAGCGATAGCGCAGCCTTCAACGGTTCTTCATCAAGCAAAGCTAGTGCCAGCGTGGCGTCGTCGTGGACTGTAAGCTACACGCTTGGCTCATCGCCCGCGACGGCTGTCTGCGACAGCTATTGGCTCGAACAGGGTCACGGGGTGCCAAACACCGATGGCGGGGTGCAGACGCCGACGGCGTGGACCTTCGAGGGCTATGACGGCTCTGACTGGGTCGTGCTCGACCGCCAGGCCGGCGAGGGCTCCTGGGGCGCGGGTGAGAAGCGCTTCTTCGAGTTCGTCAACGCGCGTGCCTTCTCGGCGTTCCGCTTCGTTTTCACCGCAGGGTCGACCGACCGCACCAGCGGCGGCTCTCTTCTCGCCTACTCGGTGGCCGAGCTCGGCATCGGCTACAACGGCGATTTCGCGCCGACGATGACGCTCACCTTCGACAACACGACGAACATCAACAACGGATCCGGCTTCCAGACGAACGACGTCGGGCGCACCATCCGGCTTCGCGGTGCCGACGGCAAGTGGCGCTGGTTCGTCATCACCGGGCGCACCTCGACCACCATCGTCACCGGCCGCATGTACGGCTACGCGCTCCCCGATACCGACAAGATCTTCCGCTGGCAGCTGGGCGCGTGGAAGACCGGGCAGTGGCCGGGTGTTGTGTCCTTCTACGAGAACCGCCGCGTCTTCGCCAAGTCGAACCTCGAGCCGAACGTGATCTGGCCCTCGAAGACGGGCGACTTCTACGACTACGGCGAGAGCCAACCGCTCGTCGATGACGACGGCATGCGGCTGAGGATCCTGTCGGGCCGCGTCAACGCGATCACCTGGCTCGAGGACGCCGAGACGCTGGCGATCGGCACGGTCGGCGACATCCGCAAGCTGGGGCCCGCCAACACCAACGCAGGGTTCGGTGCGACCAACTTCGACCAGCGCACGTCAGTCTTCACCCGCGCGGGGTTCCCCAAGCCGGTGCGCGTCGGGTCTGTCATCCTCTTCACCGACTACTTCGGCAAGAAGATCCGCGAGCTCGTCTACGACCTAAACCAGGACGGCTTCATCGCCCCTGACGTCACGATCCTCGGCGACCATCTCCTCTCCTCCACCGTGGTCGAGATGGCCTACCAGGAGACGCCCGACAGCATCGTCTGGGTCGTCACAGGCAACGGCGACCTCGTGGCGCTCACCTACGAGCGCGAGCAGAAGGTTGTGGCACTCACCCGCGTGCGCCTAGCGCCGGGCGACGCCGGCACGACGGCGGCCGTCGAGAGTGTCTGCTCGATCCCCGGCACGCTGCGCGACGAGGTGTGGATCTCGGTGAAGCGCACGATCAACGGCGTCACCAAGCGCTACATCGAGACGCTGGCGCCCGAGTTCGAGGACATGGCCCTACCTGACGGCGTCTTCCTCGACAGCTCGCTCACCTATTCCGGCGCACCTGCGACGGTCGTCAGCGGTTTGAACCACCTCATCGGGAAGACGGTCTACGCGCTCGCTGACGGGCAGGTCTACCGCAACCTGACGGTCGCGGCCAACGGCACGCTCACGCTCCCCTACGCAGCGAGCAAGATCCACGTCGGCTTGCCCTACACGGCGTCGATCGTCACGCTGCCATTGAACGAGGTCGGCCAGCAGGACGGTGTCGCCATCTCACGTCGCAAGATGATGGAGGACGTCCGCATCTCGGTCATGGACACCGTCGGCCTCAAGGTCAAAGGCCTCACGTCGTCCGACTTCTACGAGATCTTCCGCCGCGACGAGTTCCTCGACCCGACAAGCGGGGCGATGTCGCTCCGCACCGGCAACTTCCCTATGGGCTTCGACATGAGCTGGCGTGAAGACGGGCAGTTCGAGACCTATTCCGATGACCCGTTCCCGGCAACGATCCGCGCCTTCATCTTCGGCGTCGATGGAGAACCCTGATGTGTGGCCCTGCAGTAATGATAGCGCTAACCCTGGCCAGCGGTGCCGCGTCGGCATACAGCTCGATCTATTCCGGCAAGGCGCAGGCAGCCGCCTACAAGGCGCAGGCCCAGGCCAAGGCCTTCGAGGCGCAAGGCGAGCGCGAGGCCGGCGCCTTC
>JBGSNJ010000097.1:0-47847 GCA_041739715.1 Aestuariivirga sp. | reverse complement strand
GGCCGGAGGCGCTGGACGCAAAGGGCAAGGGCGACGCCGTGCTGGAGGGCCGCGCGGCGGCGGTGGAGCGTCTCGGCAACGAGACCTACGTCTATCTCGAAGTTCCGGGCAGCAACGATTTCGCTGTCCATGCCGCGGGCGACGTTGCGGTCCAGCCTGGCGATTTCATGCGCATCGGCATTCCAGCCAGCGCCTGCCACGTGTTCGACACGACGGCGCAGGCCCTCGACCCGGCATGATGGAAGCCTCAGCGGGCGTTGACGACCGGGCCCTCCGGCTTGAAGACGTGCAAACGCAGTTCGGTCGCGATCTCTTCCCCAGGATGAAGCCGCAGCAGGTTGGCGCCCCGCGTCCCTGCAGTCGCAAGTCCGTAAGCAGGCATGGTGGAGTTCGGCTCCAGGCCGATCAGCCGGCCGCGGCCATGCCAGGGCGGAACCTCCGTCCCGCCGAGTTCGTACCAGAGCCAGGCGCAGGGAAAGCGGCGCCTGTCCCACGACAGCTGCGCGGCAATGGCATTGTCCATCCGCCGGATGGTCAGCCAGGCCGCATCGAGGTCATGCAGATAGGCCAGCGCCGCCATCTTCTGCGGCGGATGGCCAAGATCGAAGGGACCGGACTTGCCCTCGACCAGGGGCCAGCGTCCCGCCGCGCCGGGACGCAGCGGATTGGCCTCCGGATCGTAAGCGTCGTCGACCGTGACCGTGCCGCCCCCAGCCGTGATCTCGAACGGGCCATCGAGGAGATCCGACCCGAAGGTCGGATGATGCCCCCACATCACGTCGATGGGCTTTGCGCCCTGCATGCGAAGCGTTTCTGAGACGACAAGCGTGTCACCTTCCACGGCGAGCACGCGCTCCATCTCCACCGGCACGGTGAAAAATCGCCGTGCCAGCCGCAGATGGCGGGCGCTGGCTTC
Organism: Aestuariivirga sp.; assembly: GCA_041739715.1. GTDB lineage: Bacteria > Pseudomonadota > Alphaproteobacteria > Rhizobiales > Aestuariivirgaceae > Aestuariivirga. Next base: position 46,931 of record JBGSNJ010000097.1, on the reverse strand, counting down.
CCAGCGCCACGGGCTGATCGAGGCTTCGCCGTGGAAGCCGTGGAACATGCCGTCAACCGTGCAGGCATCGCCGCCGTTCGGAAACAACAGCGGCCAGCCACCGGTGTATCGCGTCAGCCACTCCGGCTCGTCGCGCGCCGCGAAGCTGGCGATGGGAAGCGCAACCGGGTCCCAGGGCACCCGTCCGAGCACGGACAATCCCGAAGAACGGTGAATGATCTCCGTGATGGTGCCGCCCACGTGCGGGCTCACGGTGACCTGGATCTCGTCCGTCGCGATCGTGACCTGCGTCTCCGCATTGCTCACTTGATGGCTCCTGCCATGAGGCCGCGGATGAAGTGCTTCTGGAAGACGATGTAGAGAATGAGCATGGGTGCGCTGGCGATCACCATGCCCGCCATGGTGAGCGGAACCTGGTTGTTGTAGCGGCCCTGGAAGACGCTGATGCCGGCCATCAGCGTGCGCTTGGCGTCGTCCTGCAGGAAGATGATGGCAATCAGCAGATCGTTCCAGACATAGAGGGAGTTGACCACCACCAGCGTCACGATGGCCGGCAGCGACAGCGGCAGGACGATCTTGATCAGGATGAGGAATGGCCCCGCGCCGTCGATGCGCGCGGATTCGAACAGTTCCTTCGGCACGGTGCGGAAGAAGGTGGTCAAGAGATAGACCGAGAAGGGCGTGATGAGGCCTGCGTAGATCAGGATGGTTCCCTGATAGGTGCTGATCAGGCCAAGTTGCGCGTAGAGCACGAAGAGCGGCACGATCATCACCACGGGAGGAACCGCCATCAGCGATGTGCTCAGCGCCAGCAGCGTCTCCCGCCCCTTGAACTCCATGCAGGCGATGGCATAGGCCGCGAGCCCCGAGACGATGGTGCTGAGCAGCACGGCACCGATCACCAGCAGCACGCTGTTGGCCATCCAGGCGAGGAAGGGGCTGTCGACCAGCACGGCCCGGAAATTCTCGATGACCGGCGAGTCCGGAAAACCCAGCTTGTCGATGGCGTATTCCTCGTCGCTCTTGAGCGCGGTCAAGATCATGAAGAGCGTCGGTACCAGGGCGAGGAAGGCCGCGAGCAGGAGCACGCCCTGCTTGAGCGCCGTGCCGGCAAGCCCGGAAAGCGGCTGTTTCCGCATCAGGCCTCCAGTTCCCGGACCCGGCGGCGGGCGCGGAAAAGCGGGAAGATCAGCAGGACGGAGACGAGGAAGAGCAGCACCGAGGCGGCCGAGGCAATGCCAGGCAGGCTCGTGCGGATCAGGGCATTGAAGATGTAGAGCTCGACCACCATGGTGGCGGTGCCGGGCCCGCCGCGGCCGCCGCCCATCACGAAGACATAGGCGAAGACGGCGGCCAGCATGGTGATGACGCTCACCACCACGAAGAACTCGATGACGCCCCGCATCTGCGGCAGGATGATGTACCAGAGGCGCTGCCACCAGTTCGCGCCTTCGATCTTCGCGGCCTCGATCATGGATTCGTCGAGGCTGAGAAGCCGCGCCAGGAACAGGATGATGCCAAGCGCGGATTCGCGCCAGACGATGAGGATCATCACTGTCCACAGTGCCACGTCGGACGAGCCGATCCAGTCCAGCGCCAGGAAGTCGAGGCTGAGCCAGCGCAGCACTTCGTTCACCGGTCCGGAGAATTGGAACATCCGCTTCATCACCACCGCGATGATGGGAATGGCCAGCACGAAGGGCACGAAGACGATGATGCGGTAGAGCCGCCAGCCCGCGATGCGTTCATAAAGCAGCACAGAGACGATCAGCGAGATGACGACCATCGCGGGAATGGCGAGCAGAAGCTGGAGATTGTGCAGGACCGATTCCCAGAAGAGGTCCTGGCCCAGAACGAGCTGGTAGTTGCGCAACCCGATCCACGGCCCATCAATGCCGCGCACCATCTTGAAGCTGAATTCGAAGATGCGAACGAGCGGATAGCCGAAGACGAAGGCAAGCAACAGCACCAGCGGCGCAATGTAGAGGTAAGGCACCAACCTGGACTGGGATGTCATGCGGCGGTCATTCCGGCTTCGGGCATGGACGGCACCGCGACCGAATGCAGCGCCCGGTACGGTGCTGCATCCGAGCCGCGGTTCCCCGATCGCAAATCAGGTGGGCGCGGAAAGATCGGCGGCCCACTTGCGATAGTTCTCGACCATGTCAGGATTGAACTCCTTCCACTCCTTGGCAACGGTCGCAGCCAACTCGCCTGCCTGTTCGCCGGTGATCGCGCCCTGCACGATCTGCTGGCCGGTCGGAATCGCGGCGCGCTCGTAGAACTGTCCCGGCACGAGGTTGGTGACGTTCGAGATGTTTGGCTTGAGACCCCAGGCCTCCCACATGCCGCGCACCGAAGGATCCTGGATGACGCTCGAATCGAAGGTGGTGTTGGAGGGCAACCATCCCGTCGCATCCCAGAAGGCCTTGAGGCGCTCGGGAGACTGCAGGTATTCGAGAAAGGCCGCGGCCGCGGCCGGATCCTCGGCATTGCTCGAGATGCCAAGGCCCTGCACGTCGACGATCGGCATGCCCGCGAGCTTGCCCTTTCCGAAGACCGGCATGACCATGTAACCGATGCGGCCGTTGGTGGCCTTGCTGTCAGCCGGAAGACGCGTGCCAACGGTCTGTCCGATCGCCAGCTTTCCGGCAACCACGAGATCGATGCCCGGATAGAGTTCGAGCGAGGACATGTCCTTGTTGAGATATCCCTTGTTCTTCAGTTCCTCGAGCTTGACCCAGTGCTCGTGGTACTTCGGCTCGCGGAAGTCCTTGTCGCCAATGAAGAGCTGGACGGCCTCGCCCAGCGTGTCGAGGTTCTGCACCAGGCCATGGCTGATGTACCATTCGCTCCAGTAGCCATCCTGGATGCCACCGCCGATCGGCTCGGTGCCGGCGCTCTTGAGCTTTTCGCAGGCCGCAAGCAGCTCGTCCCAGGTCTTCGGCGGCGCTTCGGGGTCGAGCCCGGCTTTCTCGAAGAGGTCCTTGTTGTAGCACCAGAACATCGGCAGCGGGTACCAGCCGACGCGATAGATGTCTCCGCCGAAATGGCTGAGCTGCGTCGGATTGGAGGCCTTCAGGATATCCGGCTTGATCAGGCTGTTGAGGCCGCGCAGGTAGCCGAGCCAGACGCTCTCCATGTGATAGATGCCATTCCAGAGGTACTGGATGTCGGGCGCGTTGCCGGCTGCCGCGGCGGTCTGGAACTGCGAGATGACCACCGCCGTGTCCTGCAACATGGCCTTGACGGTCGCGTCCTTGTAACCGGCGATCGAGCCATCGACGAACTTCTGCAGCCCGGGCAATTCCTGTTCGCCCCACCACCACATGTCCAGGGTCTTCTCCTGGGCATGGGCACCGCGCGGCAACAGGCCGCCGAAGGCCGAGCCCGCGCCAATCATCATGGAGGTCCGGATGATGTCGCGCCGCGAGACGTTGAGTTTGCGGGTGATGTTCATTTTCAATTTGCCTTCCCTGTTTCCTCGATTATTCTTGTGGTGCGATTTCAGAATGTACTCATCAGGCCGCCATCGACGACCAGAAGCTGGCCCGTCATGTAGCGGCAGTAGTCCGACGCCAGAAAGATCACGGTGCCAGACACGTCTTCCGGAAGCCCGCTGCGTCCGAGCGGAATCTTCCGGCGCGTGACGTACCAGTCGATGAAGTCGGGGGTCGTCGTCTCGTCGATGCCATTGACCACCGACATCGGCGTCACCATGAAGCCTGGCGCCACCGAATTGACGAGAATGTTGTAGCGGCCAAGCTCCACGGCCATCGACTTCGTGTAGGCGATGATGCCGCCTTTCGCGGCATTGTAGGACCCGCAGTCGCCGCTGGAGGCAAAGCCTTGGATCGACGCGACGTGGATGATACGCCCGTCATTGCGGGCGACCATGTGCGGCGCCACCAGCTTGCTACCCATGTAGACGGCTTCGAGGTTGATCGCGATGGTGCGGCGCCAGTCCTCAAGCGTGTCGCTGAGGATCGTGCGGGTCGGGGGATTGATCGCGGCATTGTTGACCAGCACGTCGATGCGGCCGAGCTTCATGGCCACGTCCGCGACGACCTTGCCATATCCGTCGTAATCCGTCACATCGAGTTGGTAAGGATGCGCGGTCCCGCCGGCCTTTGCAATCTCCTGCGCGACGGCCGCGACGGTCTCCCCATTGCGCTCGATCAACACCACGGCCGCACCTTCGGCCGCCATCTCGCGTGATATCGCACGCCCCAGGCCCTGTCCCGCGCCACTCACAAGACAAACCTTGCCGTCAAGTAAGCCCATGACGTTCCCCGGGTGCGAAGCAGGCCTTGCCGCGGCAGGCTGCCGGCTCTTCTCCGATCAAGTTCCGAAATGTTGGACATTGATCTGCATTGCTGGACACCACTATAGTTCTGACAAAAGACCGGTCAAGGTTCAATCGCCCTGCCTGTCGTCACGCAACCTGCCGCGCGAGGTCCTCCTCATGTCATCGGAAAACAGTCTGGTTCTCGCCAACATCGGCCTTGCCTTCGATCATCCGGAAGCCGTGGCCTGGGGACCGGACGGGCGCGCCTATGCGGGCGGCGAGGCGGGCCAGCTCTATCGTTTCAGCCTCGACGGCAAGAGCTCCGAGGAGATCGCGCGCATCCCCGGTGGCTTCCTGCTCGGCCTCGCGCATGATGCGGCCGGAAATACCTATGCCTGCGATGACCGGTCGGCCTGCGTCCACCGCATCGCGCCCGACGGTGCCGTATCGACCTATGCCAGCGGATCGGACACGCAGAAGATGCGGGTCCCCAACTATCCGGTCTTCGACGATCACGGAAATCTCTACGTCTCCGACTCGGGCACATGGGGCAACCGCGACGGCTTCATCTGGAAGATCGCACCCGGCGGCAGGGCCGAGGTGTGGGACCGCAGCTGCAACGGCTTCACCAATGGCATGTGCCTCTCGGCAGATGGCAAGGTGCTCTATGTCGCGGAGTCGAGCCCGCCCCTCGTCTCGCGCATCGAGATTGGCGCCGACGGCAAGGCCGGCCGGCGGACCGTCTTGGTCGAACTTCCGCGCACCGTTCCCGACGGGCTGGCGCTGGACGAAGCGGGCAATCTCTACATTAGCCTCTACAATCCCAACATCATCTATCGGCTCGCGCCGGACGGGACACTCACAACGCTCTACGATGACTGGGAACAGCTGATGCTGATCGCCCCCACGAACATCGCCTTTGGCGGCCCTGACATGAGGACCCTGATTATCGCCAGTCTCTGCGGCTGGTCGGTGCATGTCGCCACCGTCGACGCGCCGGGTCTCAGATTACGCTATCCGAAGATGTGACCGGCGAGCAAACGCAATGGACGGAACAGGCGAGATCCAGCAGCCCGCGCGGCATGATCGGCGCCGTCCCGGGCAAAAGGGTTCTACAACCCTTCAAGACCGCTCCGCTTGCTTCATCCGTTCGAATGCCAGGACGGCCGCTCCGACAAGCCCGGAGTTGCTGCCGAGTTCCGCCGGCATCACAGGCGTATCCCTGAACGCCGGCATGGCATGGGCGCGCATTGCTTGAATGATGCCCGCTTCCATGGTTTCGAATTGGCTCGACAGTCCACCGCCCATCACCAGCACTTCGGGACTGTAGAGGTGGAGAAGCGCCGCAAATCCCCGGCCGAGGATCTCGGCCTCCTGCCGGACGAGCGCCTGCGCCAGACGATCGCCCTTTGCGGCAGCGACGAAGACATCTTCGGAACTGATCTCACCGCCGCCGCCGTTCAGACTGGAAGACGGATCGTCCAGGGCGGCCGCACGGGCCCGTTGGGCAAGAGCCGAGCCTGAGCCATAGGCTTCGAAGCAACCGCGGCCGCCGCAGACACACAGTTCGCCGTCCTGCACGAAGCTCATGTGGCCGACATGTCCGGCCATGCCCCGCCGCCCGCGCAACACCCGCCCGTCGGCGATCACACCGCCGCCGATGCCGGTGCTCACCGTGACATAGACGAGGTTGTCGCGGCCGCGCCCGGCACCGAACTTCCATTCGCCGATCGCCGCGGCAATGCCGTCATTCTCCAGTGCGACCGGCAGGGACAGTCTGCGGCCGATTTCTTCCCGCATCGGATAGCCAGCGAATCCTGCGATGGTCGGAATGCCGAGGGCGACGCCTGCCGTGGTGTCGAGCGGTCCGGGCGATGACACTCCCGCGCCTGCAAGTTCGACCTGCCGCAGGCCGTCGGACACGCAGGCGGCGAGACGGACGATCTGATCGATCACCACCTCGGCGCCGTCCTTCGCGCGAGTCGGTTCCGAAGCGCGCTTCAAGATCGTCCCGCCGATGTCGAGGAGAGCCGTGCGGACTTGCGTGCCACCCAGATCGATGCCGATCGCGTAGTTCCCGCTCACAAGCCGTGTATCCAGTCCATGCGGTCCTCGAGGCTTGGCGCCCCGAAGGCCAGCGAGCCGAGAACGACAGTCTCGGCTCCGGCCTGCCGGAGCAGCGGAAGCGTCTGCTCGCGATTGCCGCCGTCCGATGCCAGGACCACGCGGTGCGGAAGCTGCGCCGCTGCGATCAGCGCCCTCGCGGCCGTGAGGCGTCCAGTGGCGCGCGGATCGAGTCCCACGCCCTTGATGCCGATCGCGGTCCCAAGCAAGGTGACAAAGCGAAGGCGCGGCAGGTGGCGTGGAAGCACTTCCAGCGGCGAATCCACCTTGAGAACCAGCCCGGCCGGAATCTTCCGCTCTTCCAGAAGGTCGAGTGCGTCGTCGATGTTGGCGTTTTCCGCGTGGATGCTGATCAGGTCGCTGCCGGCATCGGCGAACTGCGTGATCTGATCGAGCAGGATCTCATCCGCGGCCATCAGGTGCGTGTGGACTGGCGCTCGTGATGCCTTGCGCAGGGCCGCGACGAGATCGGGAAAGAACAGCAGCGCCGGGGCAAAGTGCCCGTCCGCAACATCCACATGAAGGATGTCGCAGTGGGAGGCGATGCGTTGCATGTCGTCGGCCAGCCGCAGGAGATCGGCCGACCATGCTGAGAACTCGCAGATCAGACGGCGAGACGGAAGAGCGTCGATCCAGTGAGCGGCAGTCATCGCAGGAATCCTTTCAGAAAATCGTCAAGCGCGTCTCGGAACTCGGCAACATACGCCCTGCGATCTACGCCCTTCGGCGTGATCTCGGTCAGCCGGGCGTGCGGAATGAGGCGCGACAGCTCTCCGGCCATTGTAAGAGGGTGGACCAGATCCATGTCCGTCGCGATCACAAGCGTGGGTACAGCGATCCGTCGCAGTTGATCCGCATCGACGCCCGGGCCGTCACGCGAGATGGAGGCCAGAAGGGCCGCCGTCACCACCGACGGCTCGCGCGAGAAGAACCCCATGAGGGACGCGAGATTGTCGGGGGACTCGGCGGCCAATCGCTGCGCTGTGCCGCTGGCGGCAAAGGCCTGGCGCGCAGCCTCGGGCCCCATGCTGGACAGAAGCTCACCCACTTCGGCATTCGGCCGCATGTTGGCCGGCGCCGCCAGGATCGACCAGGCTGGCCGCGCGATAACGAGACCGCGCACCAGATCGGGCTGCGTTGCCGCAAGCCGCATGGCAATAGCCGCTCCCATCGAGATGCCGCCAACCACCATAGGTGCCAAGCGGCGCGCGGCAATGAACTCTGCAATGTCATCGGCAAAGCGGACGATGGAGAATGCGGTCACATCGCCGGCGTCCGAGCCGCCATGACCGCGGCACTCCAGCGTGATGCACCGCAACCCGATGCCCGGCGGAAAGACCTCCGCCGTCTGCGCCGCATCTCCGCAAAGACCGTGCTGAAAGAGTACAGGCAGGCCCGCTCCTCCTCTATCGGCAACCCGCAGTCTCGGCCCATCGAGCGGCCGGAAGACATCTTCCGACATCACGGTCATGATGCGCCGAGCCCAAGGCCGGCCAGTGTCTCGCCCAGAAACTCTGCAACCCCTGGCGCTTCCTTCACCGTGAGCCCATGGGTGATCAGCGGGCCGTCGAAGCCCGCCGCCGCAAGGCAGGCAAGAAAGTGGCGGAAGTCGACGACACCCGTGCCGGCAGCCGCGAAGGAGCCATCGGAAGCGCGATCCTTCGCATGCGCCATGGCGATATGCTCGCCAAGCAGTCCGATGGAGTCCGATATCAGACGGCGCTGATCCTCCAGGGTCGCGGTCTCGAAGAGATTTGCCGGGTCGAGCACGATCCGGATGCGATCGCTGCCCAGCTCGCGCATCAGCCGCAGCGCCTGCCTCGCATCGCTCACGACATTGGCGAGCTCGGGCTCCACACCGAGGAGGATGTCCCAGCGCTCGGCGATGTCGCAGGCGGCGGCGGCGGACTGAAGCAGGTCGCGCCAGGCTTCGGATGAGCGGTTGTCCGGATGCCATCGCCATTGATCCTCGACGTCACGCGTGCCCGTGCACAGGGTGATCATCCCCGTCGACAAAGCCTTGCAGTGCGACGCGAGAACCTCCAGCCGCGCAAGTCCCGTCATCCGTACTGCAGGATCAGGATGGATCATGTTGAAAGTGCCGGACACCGCGGCGACCGAAACGCCACGCGCCCTGGCCGCGTCGGCTACCTCCTTGGCTACCCCATAGCTGACATGGTCGGGCATCGGCGGCAGGCCGGAGCAGGCCATGTTGTACTGAACTGCGCGATACCCACAACGCACCGCCGCGTCCATGACCGCTGCCGGCGATGATCCATCGAAGGTCCTGGCAAAGATACCAAGCTGCATCACACCGCGCCTGAAACCTCGGCCAGGCGGACAGGCCTACCCGATTTCACTGACCGCGCAATGGCCGCCATCGCTCGGACAGAGGCAATGCCGTCGTCGATGCCGGCTCCGGCCATCGGGGCACCATGCAGGATGACGTCGGCGAAGCCTTCGAGTTGACGGCGGTAGAAGTGGCCATCGGCACCGAGGACTCGCGTGGTTACGCCCGTGGACTCCCGGAAGATATCGACATCGCTGGTCTTGTAATACCAGGGATTGTAGGTCTTTCCCAGGATGCTGCCATTCTGGCCGTAGACCTGAAATCCTTCGTGCCAGTCCATGCGAACCGCGACCGTCAGGTCGAGATGCCCCAAGGTGCCATTCGCGAAGGCGACGTCGACGAACCAGCAATAGGCGCCGAAGCGCTTGCTCAGCCTGGCCTCAACTTCAGTGATCTCGCCCGCAAAGTAACGTGCCGTGTCGAGCAGATGGCATCCGTGGGCCAGCATGAAGTAGCGCTCGAGGTCCTGCTTTGGATCCTGTGCCGGCTTCCTGGCCTTGCTGCTCTTGATCATCCGCGGCTGCACGGCATCGGTCATGGCGTAGCGATGGGTCGAATCGCAGTACCATGCCTTCAGCGCCAGAAGTCCGCCCATTTCCGCATCGATGAACGCCTTTGCACTCTGCAGCCCGGCATCGAAGCGCTTCATATGCCCCACCTGAAGTACGCGGCCGCTGCGGACCACGTCCCGCTTCAGGGCCTCCACCTCTTCCACGGAAACGCCCAGGGGCTTCTCGCACAACACATGCTTGCCCGCCGCGAGAGCCGCCGATGCCGCAGGCACGTGAAAGGCGTCGGAGGTTGCGATGATCACGGCCTCGACCTCCGGGTCCGCGAGCATGGCGTCATAGTCGCGATAGGATTTCCGCGGCGCATAGGTCGCTGCCATGCGGTCGCGCAGGTCATCTGCCACATCGCAGATCGCGAAGAGTTCGGCATTCCGCGCCTTCACGGCGCTCTCGAAATGCGCCGCCTGGGAGATAGGCCCGCACCCCAGAACGCCGACCTTCAGGCGCCTGATGTCATCCGACACGTGACAACTCCATAGATCCTTCAACTTGCGCGCCGCATAACACAGGCAGCCCCGCGGGGTCCAAGACTATCCGTAGCTTGAGCCCGCACCAACGCGCCGGCCAAGGAACCAACCGCCCTTAATTGTCTCATGAAAAACAAATGCTTATGCTAAATCTCTGGTGGCACGGGGACTTCGACGGCGTGTACCGCGCGTGCCGGTGCATCGAACTTTGACCTCTGGTGCAGCGCCAGACTATCTTCCATTTGCACCCTTCGAAGCGGCAGGGCATAGGAACGCCATGTCGGCGGTGAAAGACGGATCGAGCATGACTGACGATGGACCCGGCCTCGCACGCAGGGGCGCGAATGCCTCCTGATCAGAGCAGTTCACCCCACGCTTCCGACACTCTGGCACGAATTGCCGGCCGCAGCGCCGTGATCGGCATCATCGGACTTGGCTATGTGGGGTTGCCCCTTGTCAATGCAACCGCCAGGGCCGGTTTTCGGGTGACGGGCTTCGACATTGATCCGGCAAAGATCGATCTCCTGAATCGCGGACGGTCCTACATCGATGCCGTGCCCGGTTCTGCCATCGACGGACACCGGCGCGCAGGTCGATTCCATGCAACCATGGACTTCGCCGAAATCGCCAACTGCGATGTGGTCGTGATCTGTGTGCCGACGCCGCTCACCAGGCAGCGAGAACCCGACCTCTCGGCCGTCCGCAAGACCGCGCAGAGCATTGCGGCCGCACTGCGCAAAGGGCAGCTGATTGTTCTTGAGTCCACCACCTATCCCGGAACAACGCGCGAAGTCCTTGTCCCGATTCTGGAGGAAAGCGGACTGGTCAATCGCCGCGACTTCTTCGTCGGCTTCTCGCCCGAGCGCGAGGACCCGGGCAATACGGACTTCTCGACGTCGGACATTCCAAAGGTCGTGGCTGGCGACGGGCCGGAGGCCTCGCAGATTGTCTCGGCGTTCTATGCCGCCGTGGTCCGCCAGATCGTGCCGGTCTCTTCGCCCGATGTCGCTGAAGCCGTGAAGATCACCGAAAACATCTTCCGTGCGGTGAACATCGCCCTCGTCAACGAACTCAAGACCACTTACGACGCCATGGGCATCGACATCTGGGAAGTCATCGAGGCGGCAAAGACCAAGCCCTTTGGTTTCATGCCCTTCTACCCCGGACCCGGACTGGGAGGCCACTGCATTCCCATCGACCCCTTCTACCTGACCTGGAAGGCGCGCGAGTTCGATCTGTCGACGCGCTTTGTCGAGCTGGCCGGAGAGATCAATCTGTCGATGCCGCGCTATGTCGTCGACAGGCTCGCCGAAGCGCTCGACCGGAAGCAGGGTGTAGGCCTTGCCGGCGCTCGCATCCTGATCCTTGGGCTTGCCTACAAGAAGGATGTGGGCGACATGCGGGAAAGTCCGTCCTTCAAGCTGATGTCGCTGCTCGAGAGGAGAGGTGCCGCAGTCGACTATCACGACCCTCATCTTCCCGAGATCGGACCGACACGGGAACACATGGAGTATGCCGGCCGCATCTCGGTTGGTCTGGATGCACGGTCGGTTGCGTCCTACCACGCGGTCCTGCTCGCCACGGACCACAGCAGCTTCGACTACGCCATGATCGCCACGTCGGCAAAGCTCATCGTCGACACGCGCAATGGTTTCGGCCGCCGCGGACTTGCTGGCGAACATATCATCAAGGCCTGAGCCATGGCATTCCGCGCCACGGAGGCGTCATGCGCATAGCCTTCTATGCCCCCCTGAAATCGCCCGAGCACCCGACGCCCTCCGGCGATCGGCAGATGGCGCGGCTGCTAATCAGGGCGCTGACGGCCGGTGGTGCAACCGTCGAGGCCGCCTCCCACCTCCGCGTCTATCTTCCGGCGCCCTCGCAAAGCCAATGGGAGGACTGCAAGCAGCAGGCTGAGCTGGAGGTTGCGCGAATTGCAGAGGCCTGGACATCAGGCCGCGTGCCCGATCTCTGGTTCTGCTATCACCCCTATTACAAGTCGCCCGATCTTCTCGGACCAGCATTGGTGCGCCGTTTCGGCATTCCTTATGTCACGGCAGAAGCATCCTATGCACAGCGGCGCAATGACGGCATATGGCGCGAATGTCAGGATCGGGTTGCGAACTGCGTCTCCCTGGCCGCCACGAATTTCTGCTTTACACGCCGTGACCGCGATGGCCTGGCGGCCGCCATTCCATCGGCAAGGCTCCGGATGCTGCCGCCCTTCATCGACTGCTCGCCTTTCAGTCACGTCGCATCGCCAGAGATATCCACCCGCCTCGTCACCGTGGCCATGATGCGAAGGGGCGACAAATTCGACAGCTACCGGATGCTGGCCCAGGCACTCGATCTCTTGACCGACCTCGACTGGCGATGGTCAGTTGTCGGCGATGGCGACATGCGCGAGGACGTGCATGCCCTCTTTGCACATCTGCCACAGCACCGGATCGAGTGGCTCGGCGCCCTGCCGCCCGAAGACGTAGCCGGCGTCCTGACGCAGGGTGGCATCTATGTCTGGCCTGGATTTGCCGAGGCCTATGGGCTGGCCTATCTCGAAGCACAGGCAGCCGGGCTGCCCGTGGTTGCGCAGGCCGCAGCCGGAGTGCCTGACGTGGTCCGGGACAAGGAAACCGGATTGCTTACGCGGCCAGGTGATATCGAAGGCTTCGCAGCCGCGCTCCGCAGCTTGATCGAGAACCCTGAGCTACGCAACAGGATGGCCGGCGCCGCCCGCAGAACCGTGTTCGAAAGCCACTCGCTGACTACGGCGGCCGGCATCCTGCGTTCATCTCTTGCGGAGAGTGTGCCGTGAGCTTCGATGCAAAGTGGCATTCGCTTGCGGAGCAGATTGCCTGCGCCGGTCCCCGGGCCAGGTTCTGGCTGAGGGACGACGATGCCGTCGCGCCAACGCCGGCACTTGACCGGCTTCTGCAAATGACGGAGCACCATCACGTGCCCGTGGCCCTGGCGATCGTTCCCGCCCTTGCCGGACAGCCGCTGGTTACCCGCATTGAAGGCTGCAGGATGGCATGCCCCGTTATCCATGGCTGGGCTCATTGCAACCATGCGCCAGACGCTTCGAAGAAGCAGGAACTCGGACTTCACCGCCCGCTTCCTGTCGTGCTGAAGGAATTGGCCGCGGCGCGCCAGCGCATGTCCGATCTCTTTGGCGGAAGACTGCTGACGATGCTGGTCCCGCCGTGGAACCGGATTGCGCCGGAGTTTCTGCCGCACCTGGGACAGCTCGGCTTCCGTGCCCTATCAACCTTCGGATCGGCGGCGCCGGCCGCATCCGTCACGGTGGTGAATACGCAACTCGACATCATGAACTGGCGCGGCAACCGCGGCTGCCGCGATCACGGCGAACTGATCGACGCGCTCTCCGGCCTGATCCACCAGCACGACCATGATGAATCGCCGATTGGCATACTGAGCCACCACCTTGTTCACGATGAGGCCGCCTGGGACTTTCTGCGGCGCCTTTTCCAACTGACTGAAGGCCGCTGGCTCAGCGCGGCTGACGCGACCGATGCCGTGGAAGCCGGACGTTAGGCGTCAGGCACGCTGACCGGCCTTGCGCAGCTGGCTGCGCGCCTCGGTCAGGGCCGAGGTGGTATGGTTCAGGCGCTCGGCGAGTACCCGCATGATCTGGATCGTCATCTCCGGGAACTCCGCCAGGAGCTTCAGGAAGTGCTCCTTGCGGATACGCAGCGCGGTAACTGGCTGAGTTGTCTTGATCGTCGCGGTCCTGACCACGTCACAGAGGATTGCGATCTCTCCAACGATCGAATTGGCACCAATGGTGTCAACCTTGATCTGTTCGCCGCCCGCAGTGATGAGCACGTCGACTTCTCCGGAGAGCACAACGTAGGCGGCATCGCCGAGATCGCCCTGATTGAAGAGTACGCGTCCGGCAGGAAAACTGACCACATCGGATGTGAAGGCGAGCAGCTTGAGCTTCGCCGGAGAGACATCCGCGAAGAGCGGAACGCTCTTCAGCTGCTCGACCTCTTCCTTGAGCGCCATTGCATGGATCCCTTAGCTTGACGTTGACACACTGAACATCATGTAAGCAGCTTCTTGAAGTTCTCGTTCTCTTCGACGAGTTTGCTGTAAGGCCCGGTTGCGACAGGTGCGCCGCGCTCGAAGACCATGACCTTGTCGAAAAGCGCAGCAAGCGACGGTGTCGACAGAACGGCAACAACTGCAGGCTTGTAGCCCATCTTGCGCGACCACTCCAACAGATTGACGGCAATCGACCTCTGTTCCTGCTGATCCAGCGCCGACAGGGGCCGGTTCAGGATAAGATAGTCGGAGCGCTTGATGAGGGCCCGGGCAAGGTTGACCTTCTGCCGCATTCCTGCCGACAGGCGGCGGCCACCCACGCCGGCATTGAAGGCAAGCCCCATGTCGATCACGTCCTCGCGCAGCCCCTGCTCGGTCAAGACCTCGCGCACGATACGCCGGATGTGATCGCCCTCATCGGAATGCTGGTGGGCGATACGGCCGAGAAGCACATTGTCGAGAAGGCTAGCCGCGGTGTTGTAGCGTTCGGGGTCATAGGGTTCGATGCTGCCCTTCAGCCTGTCCGGCAGATTCCTCAGGAAGGCGTGACGCATGTCCACGATGCGCGCCATGATTTCGGGTGTCAGCACGCCGAAACGGTGTTGGGGCTCGACGTAGGGGAAAGTCAAAGCGAGGACCCTGGTCCGGTCCGCCTCGGTCAGCGCCGGGAAACTCTTGCCCTGGGCCCGCTTCAGGAGCGCCTGGTACTCGGGAAGCTGATCCGACGTCATGAACGGAAGATTCTGGAAGAAGGGATGGTCAGGCGGAAGGTCGCGGAAGAGTTCCACCACGTTCTCGGCAATCTCCAGGCCCATCTTGTAGAACGTCTCTGTCAGTCCTGAGCTCTCAAGTACCGACAGGAAGTAGGCGTCCTTGGCCAGGGATGAGCTATCCAGCAGCGGACCGGTCGCCGCACCGAACAGCAGGTTCTCGCTGACTGTTGCCTCCGGATTGTAGACACCTGACTTGAACGGCACCACGACCTCATCAAGGTTCTCCGATGCGAGGCGTTCGCGGAATGCTTTCCGCACGGCGACGATACCTTCGGAAATCTTCGGGTGATGGCTTGCGGTGGTCCGCGAGCGGAGGCCGAGCTCGACAAGTTCGTTGGACAGCTGCACGGCATCCAGAAGCGGCAAAATCACATTGACGATGTCCTGAGGTCCAGTTGCACCCGCTGCCGCATAGTCGATCCAGTCCGCATGGATGTCGTAGTCCACATTGCCCGATCTGTTGGCTTCTTCGATTTCCCATTTCTTTTGCGCCGAAGCCTCGGACCGCTCTACCGGAGGCTGGAGAGGCGCATGCTTCAATCCGTACAGAAGATTGTCGCGGAGCTTTCCCTGAAAGAGATAGGCATCGGAGCTTGCATAGGACATGCGGCGACCGGTGACCGACTCGGGCAATTCGTGAAGGTCATGTGGCCCCAGCGCGATCTTGCCTCCGGCTGGTCTTATGACCCTGGCCAATGCCTCGGTCAGCGCTTCGCCGCTGCCACCTGTATTGCCGACGATGGCCAGGGATTCGCCGTGCTTCACACTGATCGACATGCGGTCGAGAAGTCTTGCGCCACTATCATCTGTGATCGAGAGATTGACGGCTTCAAGCGCATGGTTCAGCGGATCGACGGGCTTCGTCTCGAGCGCCTGAATCTTGCCGTCCATCATGTTGTCGATGTCGAACTGCTCGTACACCTGCAGATACTTGATCTTCACTTCCTGGCGGGCCTGATCCCAGTCGATAAGATCCTTGAGAGGACTCGGCAGGTCCTTGTAGGCGGCAATGACGGCGACCAGCTGGCCCACGTCGAGGGTGCCGCTGATCACCTGGTAGCCGCCGATGAGATAGAAAAGAAAGGGCGTGACCTGGGCCAAGAAGTTGTTCAGGAACTTCACCAGGAACTTCCATTGATAGAGATCGTAGCGGATCTTGAAGATCCGGCCCAGCCGCGCGGAGATATCGGCTCGCTCGAGATTCGACGTGTCGTGGCTGTGGATGGTCGAGATGCCTTCCGATATCTCGCTGATGCGGCCGGAGAGTTCGCGGGCCGTCAGCTGCCGCTCGCGGCCCAGCAAAAGCAGGCGCTTGCGCATCTTCGGAATGATGATGAGTTGCACTGCCACTATGGCCGCAGCAATTGTACCGAGCCAGAAATTCTGCACGAATATGAAGATCAACGCTGTTGCGGCCTGGCCGCCCAGCAAGGCCGGCTGCACGAAGGCATCGCCGATGAAGCCACCGAGTGGTTCCACCTCGTCCTTGACCATCGTGGCAAGCTCGGCTGGCTTCACATACTTGAACTGCTGCGGCGGAAAACGGAGGATGCGGTCAACTAATTCGAAGCGGATACGGCGCAGCATGCGTTCGCCGAGACGGCCCTTGTAGGTATTGATGTAGAACTTGAAGGCGCCATTCACGATCACGAGCAGCAGGAAGAAGAGGCTCAGATAGATCAGCGCGCCCATGCGGGTGAGATCGAAGCCCGGAAAGATGTCGATGGTCCCGATGAATGGCAGTGTCGGGGCCAGCTTGAGATAGGTCTGCGTCGCACCGGGCGTCTCGAAGCCTTGGCCCTGTATGGGACCATTGACGATGAATTTCGGAAGATCGAAAGACAGAAAATACGTGTACATCGAGACAAGCACAACAAACAGGATCCAGATCTGCTGACTGCGTGTATGCTTCCAGATGTATCTTGAGAGATTTTTGTCCATCACGCGGGTCTCGACGCAACGCGGAGGCTGCCGAAGCGTGCAATACGCCGCGTCCCCCGGGCGCCCAGGGGGCTTTCGAGTTTCCGCCCGTTCGCTGGCAGACCACCCGCGACGAAAACGGCGCGCCAATTGGTCTCAATCGGATGTCTCAAGCCTGGCTGTCCCTGCTCCCGGAAAGTATGAAACTACAGTAACTTGGCGGAAAGCGCCACCATGTCGGTGGGTGTGCGTGCGGAGCGGCCTGCCCAAGTTCGGGGCAGTCTGCTCATGCGCCGAGCCGCGCCAGCAGGAGTTCCGCCGTCCGGCGGGCGCCATCCAGATCGAGACGGCTGGTCTGCGGAGCAGGCTGCGCGAGCAGGACCTGAACCCTGGATTGCAGCTGATCGGCAGAAACGGATGCTTCGGGCAGCACGGCCGCGAGACCCATGGCCGCCAGCCGCTGGGCGCGGACCGACTGCTCGGTTTCTCCGCCCGCGGCAAAGGGAACCAGCAGCGACCGGCATCCTGCCCGCAGGACGTCGCATACGGTATTGTAGCCGGCCTGCGAGATGGACAGGCTGCAGCCGCCGAGGAGGTCCGGCAGATCAGGGCGAAACGCAAAGATCTCAAGTCCTCTTGTTCTGCGCGCCAGGAGCGAGTCGATTTCTGCCCGCGGCAGGTTTGGCCCGGTGATCATGCCGCAGCGATAGGTATTGCCAGGCCTAGCCATCATCTCTGCTGCCGCGCGAATGAGCGGCAGGCCTGCAGCCCCTCCCCCAGCCGAGATCAGAATGTCAAACGTCAACGGTACCGGCACCGGCGGCGGTCCAGCAACCAGGCCAGTGTAGAGAACCTCCTTGGTGATGGCGGCCGCAAGTGGAAAGGTCTCATCAAGCTTCGCAAAACCGGGATCGCCGTGCACGAGCACGAGATCGAAGTAGCGCTCGATCGTCTCCAGGGTCTCCTCCGCCCGGCCCGGCTTTGTGGTTTCCTGCAGAATGTCTCGGACCGAGGTCGCAATGAGCGGACGCCGCGGAAGGGCATTGGCGCGTTCGAGCAGGGGTAGCAGTTCGAAGCGCATGGCCCGGCGGCCGAAGGGGAAGGCTTCGATCAGCAGCACGTCGGCCTGGCTGCTGCGGAACGCATCGAGAAGCATGGCTGTACGCCGCGTCTTGAAGG
Organism: Aestuariivirga sp.; assembly: GCA_041739715.1. GTDB lineage: Bacteria > Pseudomonadota > Alphaproteobacteria > Rhizobiales > Aestuariivirgaceae > Aestuariivirga. The sequence goes on along the minus strand of JBGSNJ010000097.1, from coordinate 29,196 downwards.
CGGCGTCGACCGGCCGCCCCTCTTCGTCCTCCAGCGCGGAGAAGCCTGCCGCACCGGCCTTCACTGCGGGCAGTTGAAGGCTGCGGCAACCGGGCTGGACAAGGCCCTCGACGGGGAGGCCCCCCATGACGAGCGTCACGTCGAGGCCCACCTCCACCAATGCTGCGGCAATGCGGTTGGTTCTGACCAGGTGACCGATACCGAGAAGATGCTGGACGTAGAAGAAGACCCGCTTCACGATCAGGTCTCGCTGCGCCAGTCAGAACCGAACAGCGCCAGCAGCTGCTTGATGCTGGACAGATGGTCGAAGTGCTGGCGCACCCGCCGCTCCGCTGCGGTGCCAAGGCGGCGACGCAGTTCGGGATCTCCGATCAGGCGCTTCAGGGCTGCTGCCAGCGCCACAGGATCCTCCGGCGGCACGAGCAGGCCATTTTCATCATCCTGCAGGAGCTCAGGAATTCCAGAGACATCTGTGGAGACACAAACCAGCGCCTGGCTTGACGCCTCGACCAGTACATTGGGCAGGCCATCGCGGTCGCCGTCCTCCGAGATCCGGCAGGCCAGCGTGAAGATGTCGGCCTCGCGGTAGAGATTCAGGATATCGCCCTGGGCGAGCGGCCCCTTCCAGTCGATCCGGTCATCAAGCGAGAGGAAGATGGACAGCTCTTTCAGGGCCGCCAGGTCTTCCCCTCCGCCGACGTGGACGAAGCGGAAGCCGGCCTCAGGTTTCAGCAGGGCCAGCGCCCGCAGCAGGATATCATAGCCCTTTTTCGGCACGGCACGACCCACGCTGAGTATCAAGACCGGTTCCTTCGGCCGTGTGCCGTCTCGCTGCGACCGCGCACCATCGAAGTGGCCGAAGCGCTGCAGGTCGAGGCCATGATAGCTCAGATGGACGCGCGCCGGATCGCCAGCAAGCGTCCGCAGATGATCGTATCCAGCCTTCGTGCATGTCACCACGCCACGGGCTTCGTCCAGCTTGCGACGCAGATCCCAATCCGGAGACGTCCAGATGTCCTTTGCATGCGCCGAACACGACCAGGCAACGCCGGTGATCAGGCTCGCATAAGACGTAACCGAGGCCGGCGTGTGAATGAAATGCGCATGCAGCCATCGTGCCCCGGGGGGCATCTCGGCCGCGAGCACCAACGCCTGGCCAAGCCGGCGCACCCGGTTGCGCGACCTGTCTTGCCTGAGATCGCGCAGGAACGCCAACAAGGCTCCGATCAGACCTGGCCTCAGAAGGCAGCGGAGGAAGGATCGCACCACGCGGCCATAGTCATCATGGAGGTACTCGGGCAAATAGGTCACCGGAGCGACGATCTCGTCATGCACCGGGTGTCGCTTGTGATCGGTCGGCCGGCGAAGCGCCACCAGTTCCAACGACATGCCGGCGCGCTCGAGGCCAAGCAGTTCCTGCGCGATGAAGGTTTCCGACAGGCGCGGATAGCCCTTCAGGACGATGACGGTCTTCTTCACCTCTTCACGCGACTTCAGCTGAGCCGCTCCACCACCGACAGATGTTGATGCGACCGCTTGTCGAGCCAGTTGCCGACGATCTCGGAAATCCTCATCAGGCCTTCGAGCCGCAGCTTGGGCTGGCTTTGCGATGGACGCGGACGCGCGGGCAAGGCCTTGAGCGCTTCAGCCAGACGATGGGCGTCTGCCGCCTCCTCGGGCAGCAACATGTCGATCAGTCCAAGTTCGGCAGCGCGTCTTGCGCGGATCAACTGCTCTTGGCGGGGTACGGTACGTGGCACGATGAGGGCTGGCTTGTCGAAAGACAGAATTTCGCAATAGGTATTGTAGCCTCCCATGGCCACTACCGCCTTCGCGCCGGCGACCAGGTCTTCCATCTGATTGTCGAACTCGATGATCTTCACGGAGGCCAGCTTCATGCCCTTCTTCATCAGTTTGCGGCGCTGCCGCGCCGGCATGTAGGGGCCAAGCACGATGACGGCCTTGTAGGTGAGCTCCGGATCCTGCTGGTAGGCATGCAGGACGTTGTGGATCAATTCGGCTCCATCGCCGCCCCCGCCGGGTGTCACCAGGATGTAGTCGCCCTCCGGTCGGTGGCCCGGGATCTCTTCGGCATTGAGCTCGCGCTGCAGAAAGCCGACGTACTCGAGCTTTGAACTGACTAACTCCGGCACCTCGAGGCCGGTCAGCGGGTTGTAGAAGTCAGGCGGTCCATAAACCCAGATCGCATCATAGAGCCTGCCGATCTTGCGGAGCACATCGCGCTGCTTCCACTCGGCATCGAGGAGGTCCGGCGCGTCCATCACTTCGCGCAAGCCGAGAACGAGAATGGTGCCCTTGGTTTTCAGGTAGGCCAGGGTGTCTTCGACTTCGCCGCGCAGACCAAGAGGTTCCTTGTCCACAATGAAGATATCGGGCTGAAACGTATCTGCCGTGTGGCGAATGATCGACTGCCGCATCATCAGCGTTTCCTGCAGATCGATGTGCCGGTCCAGGGAAGTATACTCTCCGTTGCGTAACTTGATCACGCTCGGAATCTTCACGAAGTCGACACGCGCGCGGTAGTCGAAGGCGCCGGCGATGGTGGACCCCGAAATAATGAGGACGCTCAATCCGCGCGCGTGCTCGACGAGCGAATGAGCGATGGCACGGCACCGCCGCAAGTGACCCAGCCCGAACGTGTCATGGCTATACATCAGGATGCGGGTATTGTCATACCGCCGCGTCACAACAGGCCCCTCGACAAACCCGAACGCTCCGCATTCACCGATCCTGCCTTCCGAACAGTCATCACGGCGATACCTCGATTCAGTTGTAAGGGTCGGCGGCATCCCGCAGCCCGTCGCCAAAGAAATTGAAGGCGATGATGACGAGAATCACAGGAACCATTGGAAAGAGAAGCCACGGATAGAGCGCGACGACACTGACGTTCTTCGCCTCTGTCAACAGAATGCCCCAGCTGGTGATCGGGGGCCGCAGGCCGAGCCCAAGGAAGCTGAGCGCCGTCTCGCCAAGGATCATGCCGGGAATGGCGATGGTCGCCGTCGCGATCAGGTGCGAAATGAAACCCGGGATCAGGTGACGGCCGATGATGCGGCTGTCCTTGGCGCCCATCAGTTGGGCTGCAAGAACATACTCTTCTTCACGCAGCGACAGAAGCTTGGATCGCACCGCCCGCGCGAGGCCCGTCCAGTCAAGCAGTCCGAGAATGAAGGTGATGCCAAAATAAACAACGATAGGACTCCACGACACCGGCATGATCGCAGCCAGCGCCATCCACAGCGGAATGCTCGGGATCGACTGCAGCACCTCGATGACGCGCTGCACGGCCAAATCGAACCAGCCGCCGTGGTAGCCGGCCAGGCCTCCGATGATGATGCCCAGGGCGAAACTCACGGTTATGCCGATCAGTCCGATGGTCAGGGAAATGCGCGCGCCATAGATGATGCGCGATAGGACGTCGCGTCCAAGACGATCGGTCCCGAGCAGGAACAGCGTTCCGCCCTCCGCCGGGCAGAACAGGTGGCGGTCGGCGTCCCAAATTCCCCAGAACTTGTAGGTGTCGCCCTTGCAGAAGAACCGGACGGGATGAATAACGTTCGTAGTGTCGGTATAGACCCGCTTCATGGTGTTCATGTCGAGGCTGCGCTCCCGCCCATAGACGAATGGACCCACAAAGCTCCCCTCATGGAAAAGGTGTACTCGCTGCGGCGGCGCATGAATGGCTTCGACGTTGCGTGTGTGAAGATTGTAGGGCGCCAGGAATTCACTGAAGAGTGTCGAGGCATACATGAGCGCCAGAAAGATCCCGCAGTAGACGGCAACCCGGTGGCGCTTGAACTTCCACCACATGAGCTTCCATTGCGACGCGAGGTGGACCTTCGACTGCTCGTCGGTCATCGCCGTGATCGTGTGGGGATCGAACGGTGCGGTCGAGACATAGTGATGGAGCGGAGCGCCGGGTGCCGGCAGAGGCGATGTCATTTTGTGCTCGTGCCCTGTAGCCGGATGCGCGGATCAAGTGCCGCCAGCGCCAGATCCGAGATGAGGACGCCGATGACGGTGAGGAAGGCGAGAAACATCAGGAACGAACCGGCAAGGTACATGTCCTGACTCTGCAGGGCACGAATCAGCATGGGTCCGGTGGTTTCCAGCGAAAGCACGATAGCGGTGATCTCCGCGCCCGAAATGATCGCGGGCAGGATCGAACCGATGTCGGCGATGAAGAAGTTCAGCGACATGCGCAGAGGATACTTCACGAGGGCCCGCATGGGCGGCACGCCCTTCGCCTTTGCCGTCGTGACATACTGCTTGCGAAGTTCATCCAGCAGATTGGCGCGCAAGCGGCGGATCATGCCGGCTGTGCCAGCGGTTCCCACGATGATCACCGGAATCCACAGGTGGCTCATGATCGACTTCGCCTTGGCCCAGCTCATGGGCTCCGCCAGGAACTCGCGGTCCATCAGCCCGCCGATCGACGTGCCAAACCAGATGTTGGCGAAATACATGAGGATGAGCGCCAGCATGAAGTTCGGGATCGCAAGCCCCAGCAGTCCCAGGAAAGTCAGGCCATAGTCGCCCCAGCTGTATTGATGGGTTGCCGAGTATATGCCGATCGGAAAGGCAATCAGCCATGTGAAGACGATAGTCACGAAGGAGACCAGCATAGTCAGCCAGAGCCGGTCGCCCACGACTTCGTTCACCGGCAACTGATACTCGAAGGAGTACCCGAAGTCGCCATGCAGCATGCCCCAGACCCAGTCGAAGTACCTGATCAAGACGGGCTGGTCGAAGCCGTACTGGGCCCGAAGCGCCTCGATCTGTTCGGTGTTGACGTTCTCGCCCTGGGCCTTGAGTTCGGCGATGTAGCTCTCGAAGTAATCGCCCGGCGGCAATTCGATGATGGTGAAGATCAGCGCGGAAATGATCAGCAGTGTCGGGATCATCACTACAATGCGCCACAGAATGTATTTCAGCACTGTCAGGCGTCCTTGTTCAGCCAGAAGGTGTCGGGCATGTAGACGCCGAAATAGCTGGTCGGCTCAAAGCCATAAAGCCCCGTATCGGGCATATTGACCAGCCTGCTGCTGCGCAGAACGGGCTGAAGCGTCGCGTTCAGCAATCCGATGGAGAAGACCTGATCCGCATAGATGGTCAGCATCTTGGACCAGATGTCGTTGCGCGCCTGCATCGAAGCGGTCATGCGCCAGGCCTTGTAGAGCTCCAGCAGCGCGTTCGCCTCGCTGACATCGGGCGCGGCTCCCATTTCCCCATGCGATTGGGTGTAGAGGCCCCAGACGGGCCACTGCAGTTGATCGTCCGATGTCGGCGCTAGCTGCGCCGGATTCATGTCGCCGGTCGCTATGCCATTGTCCATGCCCGACCAGATGGCCATCATGATTTCGCCGCCGATGGCGCGGCTGCGGAAGATGTCGCGCTGCGACGTGCGGATGAAGAGCTTGACTCCGACCTTCTCCCAATAGTCGGTGACAAGTTCGAGCGCGTCGGTCTCGAGCGTGCTTTCGCCGGCGGTCTCGATGATGATTTCGGCCCGGCGGCCATCGGGCAGCAGCCTGATTCCGTCGCTGTCGCGCGCCGACAATCCAGCCGCATCCAGCAACGCATTGGCCTGCTCCGGATCATGCTCGATCCACGCCTTTGCGAACTCGGGCTTGAACAGCGGGCTCTCCGGCATGAGCGTGTCGGAACTCTCGGTCCCGAGACCGAAGAACAGTGCTTCGTTGATCTCGTGGCGGTCGATGGCAAGCGACAGGGCACGACGCACCCGCGGATCGCGGAACAGCGCCTGCCATGCCGGATCCTTGTAATTGAGGTTGGGAAGCAGGGCGAGGCGCGAAGCCTGCGTCTTCTTCCAAAGCGTGACCTTCACCGGATAGCGCTGCTCGGCTTCTTTCAGGAAGGCATAGTCGGTGAAGTCGATGGCATTTGCCTGCAGGTCGGATTCTCCCGCACCGGTCTTGGCCGGAATGATCGACGACGTGCTACTGTTGAGAATGAAGCGGTCGACATAGGGAAGCTGGCGCCCCGCCTCATCAACGCGATGGAAATACGGGTTGCGCTCGAAAATGAACTGCTCGGCCGGCGGCGCGGTCGTGTTGCGCCACGGATCAAGCGTGGGAAGATCGGGGTTCTCCGGCCGATAGGTCCGGGACATGCGCGTATGCAGCACGGTCCATTTCTTTACCTTGTTTTTCTTCACCAGTTCGGCGAGCTTCTCCTCCGTCTGGTACTTCTTGTGATACTGTTTGAGATAGGCGGCTGGCATCGCCATGTTCAGAGGCTGCGCCGCTGCGATGCGCGGCAGGAAATCCGGATTGGGCGATTCCCAACTATAGCGGACAGTCAGCGGGTCGATGATCTCGAAGACGGGCGGTTTGCCATTGGACAGAAGATATGCGGAGAGTCCACCGGGCGACAGGTCCTCATTGAGCTGGATATCTTCCCAGGCATAACGGAAATCCTCTGCGGTGAAGGGCGAGCCATCCGACCACTTGTGTCCCTCGCGGATCCTGAAGGTGAAAATCCTGTCCTCGACGATGTCATAGCGCTCCAGGATGTCGGGCTGCAGGACAAGCTTCTCGTCGTAGCCGACGAGCCGCGAATAGCCGTACAACGTCATCAGGCGGATATCCCTCTGCCCTCCGATGAGGGTGCGGATATCGCCGCCATGCCTCCCCGGAACCCGGCCCATGGCTTCGAGATTGATGACGCGCGGCATTTTGGGCAGGCGTTCAGCCAACGGCGGAAGTTCGCCGCTCGACAGCCGCTCACGAAGGAATGGCGGTTCGAGGTCGTCGGCGCGCGCGGGCCTCGCCAACGCGACCGATGCAAACAGTCCGAGAGTGGTCCGGCGCGTTACCATGCGCGTAACTCCTGCACCTTGGCTGAAGCCTGGGCCAGCACGAAGTGATCTTCACCGCAATGCGCCGCCATCAGCGGCGCCTTGTTGTCTGCCTCCCGGAAGAAGGATGGCCATGTGCCGGTATCGGACGCCGTGCCGAGCTGCAGCGTGGTATAGTCGAGCGGGCGGTCGAGATCCGGGAATGGCACTGCCGCTAGCAAGGCACGCGTATAGGGATGTATTGGCGACTTGAACAGCACCTCGCGCGGCGCAATCTCCACGATCCTGCCGCGGCACATCACGGCGATCCGATCGGCCATGTAGTCGACCACGGCCAGATTGTGGGAAATGAAGAGATAAGTAAGGCCCAGCTGGGCCTGAAGATCCTTCAGCAGGTTCAGGATCTGGGCCTGAACGGAAACGTCGAGCGCCGAAACCGGTTCGTCGCAAATGAGGAGATCGGGCCCCAGCGCCAAGGCGCGGGCGATGCCGACACGCTGGCGCTGGCCACCGGAAAAGCTGTGAGGATAGCGGCTCAGGAAGCGCGGATCGAGACCGACCACTTCCATCAAGGTCTTGACCTGTTCAATCCTCGACTTGGCGTCGCCGCGATTGTGGATCTCCAATGGCTCGGAAAGAATGTTTTGAACCGTCATGCGCGGCGACAGCGACGAGAACGGGTCCTGGAATACCATCTGGATCTTTGTGCGAAGCGTCTGCAGGTCTTCACCCTCGGCGGCCAGCACATCGATCGGCCCGTTGCCGTCGTCATAGGTCACAGTGCCGGAATCGGGCCTTACTGCGCGCATGATGACCTTGCTCAGTGTTGTTTTGCCACAGCCGCTTTCGCCGACCAGACCCAGGCATTCGCCGCGGCGGATCTCAAGGCTCACGTCGTCCAGCGCCTTGCGCGCAGTGCTTTCCTGCTTTGCAAACCAGCCGGACTTTCGCGTGGAGAACGACTTGGTCACCCCCTTTGCGGAGAGCAGGATCGAACCGCGTTTCCCTGCCGTTCGGGTTTCGGCCTGCTTCAGCTTCGAGGTATCCACCTGCACGTCGCGAAGGGATTTCAGGCGCTCGCCGGGCGCCATGTCGAAATGCGGCACGGCCCGCAGCAAGCCCTTGAGATAGGGGTGCTGGGGGTTTCGGAAGATGTCGGAGACAGTCCCTGACTCCATGATCTCGCCGTGATAGATGATCACCACCTCGTCAGCCACATTGGCGACGATGCCCAGATCATGGGTGATCAGCAGGATCGCCATGTTCAGCTTCGACTGCAGCTCGCGCAGCAGCTGCAGGATCTGCGCCTGGATCGTCACGTCCAAGGCAGTGGTGGGTTCGTCGGCCACCACCAGGGCCGGACGGCAGATCAGCGCCATGGCGATCACCGCCCGCTGCCGCAGGCCGCCGGACAATTCGAAAGGATACATGCCATAGGCGCGCTTGGGATCGGGAAAGCCGACGAGATCCAGCATCTCCTCAGTCCGCCGCCTCGCCTCCGCCTCTGGCAGGCTGGTGTGAATGGTCAGGGCTTCCTGGATCTGGTTGCCAACCGTATGCAGCGGCGAAAGCGCAGTCATCGGTTCCTGAAAGATCATCGAAATGCGCTGACCGCGCAGCGCCCGGTAGGCTTCGCTGTCGCGGTCGAGCTGGCACAGGTCGATGCTGCTGCCCGGCCTTTCCGGATCGTTGAAGAGGATCCGCCCCTTGGTAACCTTGGCTACAGGCGGCAGGATTCCCAGAATGGTCTGGGCAATCACTGATTTTCCGGAGCCGGATTCCCCCACCAGGGCTGTAACCTTGCCGGGAAGTACGCGAAGCGAGGCGCTCTTTACAGCCTCAAGTTGTCCGGACTGCATGGTGATGCCGACACCAAGGTCCTCGATCCGCAGAAGGTCGTTCACAGGTTTCATTCTTTGCCATCAAGGTGACGTACAGGGGATCGTCGGTGTTCTCCTGTCACTTTGTCAATCGGGAAAACACAGGGGCACCACATTCCTGTTCACACACCCCGCCTCATCTCCGCCGTCACTGGAAAGGCAAGCGAGAACACGATCTCATGAACGCCGTATGACTCAGAAAGGACAGGCTATTCCGCGCAGCACGTCGGCGCAGCGGGGCGAGCGCCGGAAGTCATCGTAGTAGAGCGTCCACACGGTACTGTGCCCGGCCCGATAGGGTCCGAACTTGAAATACTGATTCTGTCCCAGTCCGTCATCGTTGTGGCCGATATGCCCCTTCACGGTGACAATCCACTTCCCATTGGCGAAGATCTCGACATGGCCCGAGCCATCGGGTCCGGGCTTGGTATAGACGACAAAATCGATCCAGCCCGAGCGGGGATCCGGCATGGGCGTGCCACGGTCGATGACCGTGAGCTTGTCCGAACTGGTATGAAACAGCTCGCCGTCGGCAGGCGTCCAGTTGGACGGCGTCGCGATCAGGGCGCGCATCTGGTTGGTTTCCGGCCGCAACTTTACCGGCACGCGCCCGGCGTCGACGCCATCTGCCTTGCCGCCGAGGGACGGGATGGGCGGGTGGTAATTTGTTTCCACCGTGGCGAAGAGCTTACCCTTGTTCAGCCGTAGGGCAAGGAAGGGGCTGAAGTCCAGCGGGTGGCCCGGGTCGATCTCGCGCTTCCATTGGGCAATCAGATAGCGATGATCGTCCTGCGGGACCGGATCGGCGAATTTCACCGCAAATCCATACCAGATGCCCCTGTCATAGGGCACACGCAGCTGTGGCCTTTCCCAGATTTCGGCCCGCTCGCTGATGTCGGTGCGCTTCCCGCCGCTTCCAAGCGGCTTCACCGAGAGCTTGAGCGCACCACGCCCATCGAGCGAGACGTCCCTCTGGAACTCGACAGAGCCGGCGCTCTGTTCAAAGGTCTGCTTGTAGTAGAGCCCGCCGGCGGGCGAAAAACCCTCCCCGTCGAAACCGTCGACCAGCAGGTCGTCGTACCTCAGGTCCGTTGCTGCACGGGTCACGATGGTCAGGGCCGTATCCGGGGACGCATGTTGCAAGAACCTCAGCGTCCGGCGGACTTCTGCGCCGCCTGGCCGGCCTGCCGGTGAAGCATCATCAGATGTTCGGCGTCAGACATTCCAGCCTCTTCCTGTCCCTGGGACAACTCCAGACCCCTGCCCTTCACCCGGGCCGTGTCCGGTGCGAAGATCTTCACGGCCTGCTCGAACCCGCGCAACTTCTCGGTCCCCAGCAAAGTCCACTTGCCGCCGCAATAGCCAACAAAGGTATCGCTGGCAATGACCTTGGACGGGTGGCTCTTGGTCAGGGATTCGAGCCGCTGCACCTCATTCACCGCTGCGCCAAATGTCGAGAAGGTCAACCGGTCGACGAGACCGACATTGCCGAAGATCACATTGCCCACGTGCAGCCCAACGCCAAAGTCGATTTCCCACAATCCCTTGGCCATCCGGTCATGATTGAGGTCGGCCATGCGGGCCAATCCGGCCCGTGCCGCCGACAGGGCCGCGCGTGCGGCCAGCTGCGACTGCTGCTTGTTCCTTTCCTCGCAGGGATAGATGGCGAGGAAGCCATCGCCCATGAAGCTGAGAATCTGGCCGCCATTGCGATTGAAAGGGGCCGCGATCGCGTCATAGAACTCGTTCAGCGTATCGATGAAGACCTGTCGACCATGGACATCCGCCACGTTTGAGGAATTGCGCATGTCGACCATCACCAGTGCCGCACGGATGGTTTCTGCGTCGCCGCGCTTGATCTGCCCGCTCAGAACGCGGCGGCCCGCCTCATTGCCGAGATAGGTTGTAAGGACGTTGTCGGCCAGTCGGCTCAGCACCGACATCTTGATCGTTACCGCCAGCTGGCTCTGCAGTTTCAGAAGACCCGCGATGGCGCCTTCGCTGAATCCTTCCGGTCGATCCGTCGACCAGGAGCCCATCATGCCCTGCAGCGAATTCGCGTCGAACTTGTGCACAATGGCAAGATAGTCGGTCAGGCCTTCCTTCCGGAGATCATCCAGAATCGGAAAATCTGCCGGCGCATCACTATCGATACGGCGCCGCATGTGATTGAGGTTGTTGGAGAGAAGATAGAAGTAGGGGCTCTTGAGAAACAGGTCCGTCATGTTGGGCTGCACATGCCGATGTTTCTCGCCCTTGGCACCCACGCCGCGGCGCCAGGTGAAGCTGGCAGCGCGGTACAGCGGATGCAGCATCGAGAAAGAGAGGTGGACGCGCGCCAGCGGCAAGCCGGCCGCCGCGAGTCTCTCACAAAACCCACTGAAAACATCCTCGACATCCGCGCCGCTGAGGGCCTTCTGCATCAGCCAGTCTGCCACATAGTCGATCAGGACGCCTGACGTGTCGTTTCTTCCCGCTGTCATTCTGTTTCCTTGGCCGCTGCGGCCCGATCCCGCTCAAAGATGAAATCAGCCCCGCGCGGCTCTTCCTTCCATAGGACGCCCCGGACCACATAGCTCAATACGCTCTTGTATTTGGCGAGCCGGGGCGGCGGAAACAAGTCCCCGAGGATGCGGCTCAGCCGCCAGACCTTCCAGGCCGTCCGGATCCGCCGCGAGAATCTGCTTCCCGCCAGGCTCCGTTCCAGCAGCTGGGGGTGAACGGCCAGCTCCAGCCCGTGGACATTGTAGTTCCGCAGCTTGGCGATCTCGGCGGCCATTGCAAATTCATAGCCCTCGATGTCGATCTTCACGAAAGCTTGTTCACCGCCGGCCCGGCGCATGATCTCATCCATGCCAAGCCCCGGAACCGTGACGCTTTCCCCATCGCCAATGTCGAGAATGCTGGTTTCCGAGCTGCCGAAGCCGTCGACAGCATGAATGGTAACTGTGGCCTCCGACGAGAGCGCGGCCTGCGTGATCGTGACGTTGTCATAGGCGGGTGAAAGCTGGCGCAAGATCTCGAAGCACCTGGGATCAGGTTCGAAGGCGATCACCCGCTTGCAGATGGCGCTCGCCCAGAAGGGTGTCACTCCGATCCACGCCCCAATGTCGACATAGACGGTCTCGCGATCGAGATTGCGCGCCAAGACCTCGAAGGTATGGGGTTCCCAGATCCCCGAGGTCAACTTTCCATAAAACTTTCGGTACTCAGGCAAGTCCGGAAGCGCCACGGTGCGCCCGGCAAAGGTCAGATCAACGGTCTTCATCGTCCGGCTGAGCACTCCGTTCCCGAGGGTCCGGCTTAGCCGGAAACCCGGTCGTGGTCCACCTTGCGTCCTCCAAACCCCGGGTTCAGGGGATTGCCAAAGCGCTCTACCATGCGGGCAAAGGCCTCGTCGTTTCCGCTGCCCTCCACATTGAACGTGCTCAGGGCGACGCCCTGCGACGGTTCCCAGTAGTAGTCTTTCGGCCCCTGCCCGATCTTGCGGCAGGCTGCACCGGCGAGCCGCGCCATGAAGTAGAACCAGACGTCGTCCGCGGATGGGCAAAGGCGCATGAAACGGCTCTCGTCCGTCGCCATGGGCGAGAGTACGCCCGGCGGATAGAGGATACCGCCAACTCCGGTCAGCAAGATGGAAGGATCGGCCCGTATCGTCGATTCGACGCGCTGCTCCCAGTCCCGGTAAGGAAGGATCATGCCACTGGCATCGGTCCTGATGCGATGCGCCCGGCGCCCGATGACCTCGCGGACTGCAGGGTCATGTGCCGACACCAGTTCTCCCAGCCATGTCGAACGATAGCGAACATCATCGTCGGCGGTGGCAATGAAGGCCTGCGGGAAATCGCCCAGCGCCGGGACAAGTTTCTTGTAGCTCCGAATGTCCGTCGGCACGCGGCGGATGTCGAGCAGATCGCCGGCCAGGGCCAGAACATCACGCGGCAGGGACGCGTGGTCATCGTCGAACACATAGAGCACCACCCGGTCCGGCAGCACCTGTTGGCTAAGCAGCGTCATCAGAGTCAGATGAAGGGTCGGAAAGCGCGGCGGATAAGACGTCAGCGAGACCACAAGTGGGCCCGGCAGGCCATGCTGGCGGCGGCGCCGGACATGGCAGGTCGCGTAGGCGGCGTACGCCCGAAGGCGCATGAAGGGCTCAAGCAGGCGATGGCGCTCGGCGAGGTCACGAAGCGCCTTGCGCTTGCGATGCCGCGGCTTGTTCCAGAACTTCACGATGCGGCCCAGCGGGGTCTCCGGATCTTTCAGGGATGCGGCCACCGTTCTCGCGCTTCATGGATGGCTATGGATATGAAAATCCGCAAAGGATTTGTTGTCCAGAACTTTCACTGAGTTGACAATGACGTTATCGTCTTCCCAGACGGCCCGGTTGACCGCTTCAGCCTTGCACCGCGCGAGTCGGCTGAAGGCAGCACCCGGGCACGACCTAGATCCCTTGCGATAGCGGCGCTCCCAGTAGGCACTTGATCCGGAGTTTGGCAGCGCGTCTGTCACAGGACCTCCGTTTCGTCCCTTTTGGAAAGAGACTAGGCGATGTTCTCCGGCGCGTCGAGTGTGGCCTGGCATTGGAATCAGAAGAACAGAAAGTCGCCGGTATCCTTCAACGGGTCCATGCGAACGACATCGGCCGGTTCGCGGTCGACGTCGTCCACGCGGCAATAGTGGCGGTAATGTGCTGCCAGCAATCGGTGTATGCTGCGCGCCTGATCCGCGGTGATGAAAGTCGGAAGGTGCTCAAGCACAACGGGCACCTTGTGGCGCAGCAATGACGTCATGCCCGACAGTACGTCCTGCTCGGTTCCATTGACATCGATCCATACCAGCCCGGCTTCGGAGGCCTCAATGCCCAGATTGGCGAGAATGGAATCGACCGGCAGCACCTCGACCGCAATGCGGTCAGCACCACCGGCATCAACCGACAGCGCGTGGCCTCCCTTGTTCGACTCGCTGCGCGCGAGGACCGCAGTGCCCGCCTTTGCCCCTGCCGCACAATTGACAGCCTGCACGCGCGAGCCCAGCCCATTTGCCGCAAGGTTTTCCGAGAGCAGGGAAAAGTTATGCGGTTCCGGCTCGATCGAGACAGCGCCCGAGAAGTGTCCGCTGAGCATGGCATAGACGGTTTCGGTACCGATGTTTGCTCCGACATCGATGAACCTCCGTCCGGCTGACTTGGGCACATGCGTCCTGAGCAGGGAAACCACCCGCAACAGGTCCCGGCGCTGCCAGTCGCCGCGCAGCAGGACGCGTGCAGCAATCACGTCGTCGGCCGGATCGAGAAACAGGGTGTGATCCATCATGCGATAACGGAGGGTGAGTTCGCCCTTGTCGAAATGCTGGTTCAGCATTGCAAGTGCGCGGCGGCGCATGAAGTGAAACGAGAACAGCGGCCCGAGAATTGCCCGCGCCAGCACACGCTGGAGGCCTTTTGTGGTCTCTTCGAACATTACACCGATACTGCGGGGTTGATTGGTTGCAGAGAGAGTTAGACCAGTTCGCCGGGAGGTTCAACAAAGCCCTGGGAGACACGGCAGATCACATTGCGATGATCGGGCGGCCGCGTGTCGCGGGAAGCCGGGCGGTATGCTATCTGAAGCTGTATGAGCGCACCCGCACAGGACAGATTCTACGAAGCTCTGCCGGCCTTCCGCGACTTCGCGGATGTTGCCAGTTTCGAACTCTACCGGCCCCTGCCGCAGGGCTGGCTGCTGGCCACGTCGGATATCGTGGGATCGACCAAGGCGATCGAGGCCGGACAGTACCGGGCCGTGAACATGGCAGGCGCCAGCGTCATTTCCGCCATTCTCAATGCCCTGCACGGGCACCATGAATATCCCTTTGTCTTCGGCGGCGATGGCGCCATGGTGGCCGTCCCGCCTTCGGCGGAGGCCGCCACGCGCAAGGCCCTCGCAGCCGTTCAGACCTGGGTTGCCGAAGAGCTTGCCCTCACTCTTCGTGCAGCGTTGGTGCCGGTCGATGACATTCGCGCACATGGGTTCGATGTGCGTGTTGCCCGCTTCCAGGTAGCCCTCGAAGTCACATACGCCATGTTCGCCGGCGGCGGCGCAAGCTGGGCCGAAGCGCAGATGAAGGCGGGCCGCTACATCGAACCGCCCGCTGCGCCCGGCGCACGCCCCGATCTTTCCGGCCTGTCATGCCGCTGGAATCCCTTGACCTCCCGGCACGGCGAGATCCTCTCGATCATCGCCGTCCCGGGACCGCGGGCATCGGAGGGCGAGTTCGACGACCTCGTCGCGCGGATCGTCGCCCTGACCGGGGAGGAAGAGCGCGGCGGACACCCCATTCCCGAAGTGGGGCCGGAGACCAGTTTCAAGCCGGGCAATACGACCTATGAAACCCGCGCCGGAGGCGCACCGCTGTTGCGGCCGCTGCGCCGCCTCGGCATCATTGCCCAGGTCTGGCTGGTTGCGCTCCTCGACCGGTTCAAGGTGCCATTGGGCAGGTTCGATGCTGCGGTCTATCGCCGCGACGTTGCGCAGAACTCCGACTTTCGCAAGTTCGATGACGGCCTCAAGATGACGGTCGATCTCGACCGGCAGCGCTCGCGCGAAATCGAAACGTTTCTCGAACAGGCCGCCCGAAAGGGCATCTGCCAGTATGGACTGCACAGGCAGGAAACCGCGCTGATGACCTGCATCGTTCCGACACCGCTCCAGCGTGATCACATGCATTTTATCGACGGCGGGGCCGGCGGCTACGCAATGGCCGCCAGCCGGCTCAAGGCCGCTGCCAGCTGAACGTTACCTGCCGGCCCTTCGGGGGTTGCATTGAGCCACCGCGGTTGTGCTAGACAGCGCCCAGCAAGAAAATCGATGGCGAAACGCCAAAGGACCCCGCGATGCAGACCGAACTGAGCATGCTGGATCGGTTTCACTTCCGGCTGAAGTCGCAGCATGCCTGCTTTGCCTGGGTCTTCGCGCAGATGGCGGACATGCAGGGCCCGGTCTTCGAACTGGGCCTCGGCAAGGGCCGCACCTATGACCACCTGCGACGCAATCAGCCAGGGCGCGAAATCTATGTCTTCGAGCGTGACGTGCGCCCCATCGAAGGTTGCCTGCCACCCGATCCCTATCTGGTGCGCGGCGACATCGAAGTGAACCTGCCGGTCTATGTAAAGCGCTTCGAGGGCAAGGTCGCGCTGGTGCATTCCGACGTGGGCGACATTTCGCTCGAACACAACCAGATGATGCGCGAGCTTGTTCCGCGCATCGCGCCTCCGGCCCTGATGCCGGGTGGCTTTCTCCTGTCTGATCTCAATCTCGAAGTCCCGGGCTTTGCGCAACTGCCCCTGCCGCCTGATGCCGTGCCGGGCCGTTACTTCATCTACCGCAAGCCGCTGACGGCCGGCTCATAGACCCGGCTGCCGGGCCTGCCGGAACCGGTACGCCTGCCATCCCACGACGGAAGCCAGGGCCGCGGCACCTGCCACCTGGCTTGCCGGGGAGGGAACGATCAGCGCCACGCCGGCAAGGGCCGCAATCAGTCGCTCGATGCCTGAAAGCGGACCCCGCATCCAGCCGACAGCCGCAAGCGACAGGCCAGCCAGCGCTGCAGTGGCTGTGATGGTGATGAGCGCGATCTCTGCAGGACTGCCGTCCAGCAGGAGCCCCGTGCCGAAGGGCGGCAGGCAGAAGATGACCGGAACCACGAAAGCCGGGAGCGTGTACTTCCAGGCCTGCATCATGGTGGCGAACGGCGCGCCCCCGCAGATGGCGGCGGCCGCGAAGGGCGATAGCGCGGTTGGCGGCGATACGTCGGCCAGCACCGCATAGTAGAACATGAACATGTGGGCCGCCTGCGGCGCCACGCCCAGCGATACCAGGGCCGGTACAAGCACCACGGCGGCAATGATGTAGGAAGCGGTCACCGGCACCGCCGTGCCGAGCAGCCACATGGCTGCGGCCGCAAGGAGCAGGGTCATGCCGAGATTCCCGCCGCCAATGTCGACGATGACGCCCGACAGCTTGAGGCCCAGGCCGGAGAGGTTGATGATCGACACGATGATGCCGGCGGTGGCGCAGGTCGCGGCAATTCCGACGCAACTCTTGCCGCCCTCCACGAAGGTGTCCACCAGCCGCGGCCCGGCGCGGTCGGGATCATTCCCTAGGGCATGGAGCAGCAGCGTGACGCCCCCGCCCGCCATCAGGCCGAGATAGGCCGAAACCGAAAGCCGCACGCCCAGCGCCCAGGCCAGCGCGAAGACAGCCAGGCCCGCGATCGCGCCATAGGGTGCCAGCAGGCGGTCCTCGGCCCTGATCATGCTGAGCGCAAAGGCGATGATGATCGACCAGAACACCGCGAGGAAGGCGCTCATGCCGGTGGCCAGCAGCACCGCGATCGCGGCGAGCGATATGAAGTGATAGCCCTTGCGGGTCGTCAGTCCCCAGAGCGACTCATCGCTCGTCCTGACCGGCGTCACCCCCAGCTTGCGCGCGTCTCCCTCCACCATGAACCAGCAACTGAGATAGTAGAGGACCGTCGGGATGGCTGCCATGATCAGCACGTCGACGTAGTCGATCTCCAGATACTCGGCGATGATGAAGGCGGCAGCCCCCAGCGTCGGCGGCGAAAGCGTGGCGCCGATGCCGGCTGCAGAGGTCAGGCCGCCCGCAACCGTCGGCGTGTAGCCGGACCGCTTCAGAAGCGGCCAGGACAGTGACGAGAGCGTCACGGTCGTGGCGATGCCGGACCCCGAGACGGTTCCGAGCAGGAACCCGGATGCCACCACGGCGCGCCCGGGTGCCGCCGCTGACGGGCGCTTGCCAAAGAGCGCAAAGGCCCAGTCGATGAAGAAGCGCCCGGCCCCGCCACGGTCGAGGACGGCGCCATAGAGCGCAAACACGATGATGAAGGTCGCGGCCACGTCCATCGGCGTCGAGAACAGGCCCTCGAGCGTCAGGTAGTTCTGGCCGACGATGCGCGCGATCGAGAAGCCGCGATGATTGAAGGGTTCGGGCATGTAGGGCCCGAAATAGCCATAGACGAGAAAGCCGATTGCGATCAGCGGCAGGGCCCAGCCGGTGGCCCGCCGGGTGGCTTCCAGCACCAGAAGCATGAGGGCTCCGCCTAGCCATATCTCGATCTGCAACGGTGCCGTGGCCCTGGTCTTGGTCGCTTCGAGATGGGAAACAAAGTACCAGATGGTGATCACAGACAGCGCAATCAGCACCGCATCGAGGAGGCGCAGGTGGCGGCCCGTCAGCTTCCGGTGGATCGGAAAGATGACGAAGGCCGCCGCCAACACGATGCCGAGGAAGGTGGCGCGGTACACCGAGGTGTTGATCGCGAACTGCGTCCAGTAGAGGGCGTAGAGCGACAGCGACGCGCAAAGCGCGGAGGCCAGCCAGCTTTCCCAGCCGGTGAGCCGGCGCGTCACGCCCTGCTCGCTGTCCGCGGCCAAAGCTTCAAGCTCTGCTGCCGAGAGTGTGGGTTTCGACTGCTTCGCCGCTGCCATGCCGCTCTCCTGTCCTGACTGGCTGCGATCAACCTGCCGTGATGCCGCGGCTCTTGTAGAATTCCACCGCCGCGGGATGATAGGGAACCGCCGTCTTCGCGGCCGCCGTTTCAAGCGACAGCCTCTTGGCCGAGGGATGGATGGCATGGACGTCCGCGAGGTTGTCGAAGATCGCCGTCAGGACTTCGGTCACCAGCCCGCCATCGAGGGCTTCGGGGACGATGAGCACGTTGTCGACCACGAGTGTCGGGAGATCGTCGGACAGATTGGCATAGGCCTCCTTCTTCAACATTCCGGACGTATAGACGCCGGGATAGGCCTCGGCGAGTTTGGGAGCCACGTCGCTGGATCCGACGAAGACGACGTCGTCGCCATTGGTGGAGACCAGGTCCTTGACAGCAGGCGTCGGCACCCCGCCGATCCAGAAGAAGACATCGACCTTGCCGTCCTTGATGGCGCCGGCGGACTCGGCCACGCCCAGATTGTCGCGGGTCACCTCCGTCATGGGATCGACACCGGCTGCCATCAGCATGCGATCGGCAATGGACTCCGTCGAAGAACCGGCAGAGCCCACAGAGGCCCGCTTGCCCTTGATGTCGGCGATGGTCTTGATGCCGCTGGCCTTGGAGGCCACGACATGCAGGAAGCTGGGATAGAGGACCGCCAGCGTGGCGATCTTCTGGGGGCCGACGTCCTTGTAGGCTGCCTCGCCCTTCATGCCGTCATAGGCCGAATCGATGGTCGAAAACCCGATTTCGGCGTTGCCCGCGCTCAGCAGCTTCACGTTGTCGACCGATCCGCCCGTCACCTCGGCCGTGACCTGGGTTTCCGGAAGCTTGGCTGACAGGAGCTGCGCAAGCCCTCCACCATAGGGATAGAACACGCCGCCCGTACCACCGGTGCCGATGGTGATGTAGCGGGTCGCGGCAAAGGCCGGAGCACCGGCGAAAAGCGAAGTTGCAAGGAAGGTACTGCCGGCAATGAAGCCGCGACGGTTCAGATGGGTCATGTCGTCCTCCTGGTTACTGTTGATCGATGTTCTGATGTACAGCCCAAATCGCAAGGGGATTCTGCTGATGGGCATCGGCTTGAGTTTGAGATCGTTTCCGGCTGGGGATTCGGCGCCTTGCAGCGGGCTCACGGTCAGTGTCCGGCCGGGTCCTGAACGTTGTGGTAACCACGCATGGCGCATCGCCCCTGTTCATAGCAGACCCTCCTTCCACGTCTCGCCCGAGACCGACATGGCGATGAATACGGGGGCGCATCTGGAAACCTCCTCCTTCAACATCCTGCACCTCATGATCGTCCCACATCCTGTCTCGCAAACGCGATGCAAGCCCGGTGCCAGATTCCGCTCATGCGGCAGGCTGATCTATCTTACTGAACATGCAACGATCCTGAAATCGACGGAGAGGCGTTCCGGCAAACCCCTGCCACAACCGTCCGGCTTGGCGGCGGCCTACCGCCCGGCATCACCGGCCGCTTGGCCAGCATGAATTCTCTCGATCTCGGCAGCGACCCTTTCCTGCAGCTCCCACAGGCGTGGATCGTGAATGCCAAGGTCTTCCAGATGACTGACGGTGTTGTAGAGATAGGCTGCACCCGATCCCCAATGGCCGCAGGCCCGCGCCAGGCCATGGGCAATCTCATCCAGGGACCGGTTGGGCTGATAGAGAGGCAACCGGTCGGGCCGTGCGTAAAACGTAAGGGCCTTGAGCGGACCGGTGGCGCTGTTCAATTCGATCCAGCGCACGCCGTCCAGCGCCTCGTGGCTGCCGATCTCGCGATAGAGCAGAATCCGGATCTGCGCCGTTGCGTCCTCCTCGCGCAGGCGCAGCGCAAGACCCTCGCATTCTCCCCCCGGATCGAGGCACATCATGTAGCCCGGCTGCTCGGGCGTGCCGCGATGGCTCAGGATTTGCATCGAGAACCCGCGCTGCCACCCGCTCGCCATGGCGCGGCGCGCCTCGATGGCTTCGAACTCAGGTCTCCACAGAAGAGACCCATAGGCAAAGAGCCAGAGCGGACCTTCCGGCCTTGCCGCCAGCACGGCTGCGGTTGCCCGGTCGTAGTCCGCATCCTCGAAATAGTCATGGGCCGGGTGACCCTTCGTCTCGGGCACGTCCCGGTGACAGCGGGCCACGAGCTCGGGGGTCAAGCGCATCACCCGCACGACGTCTAGCTCAGTCGATAGGCCCGCATGCCGTTGTCCCGGAACAGCTTCCGCTTCTCCGCCGGCGTGCAACCTGCCGTGGCCCAGTCGAGAACCCCGATCCAGTCGGTATAGCGACCGGCGAGTTCGGAGACCGGCCAGTCGCCGCCATACATGATCCGGTCAAAGCCAAAGCAGTCAATGACATGATCTATGTAGGGGCGCAGCTGCTCGCGCGTCCAGTTCGCGTGGTCGGCTTCGGTGGTCACGCCCGAGAGCTTGCAGACGACATTCGGCATCTCCGCCAGTTCCTTGACGTGCTTCTTCCACGGATCGGTCAGGCCGGCCTTGATGCCCGGCTTGGCGATGTGATCGAGAATGAACGACACCTCGGGACAGCGGCGCACCAGTTCCAGCGTGTTCGGAAGCTGGTGATGGAAAATGCAGATGTCGAAGGACAGCCCGTAGCGCGGCAGCAGCTTGACCGCTGCCAGGAAGTCCGGCTTCAGCACGAACGCGGGGTCCGGCTGGTTCTGGATCAGCCGGCGCACACCCCGCATCACCTTCAGACCGGCAAGCTGCGCCATCTCCGGCTCCAGTGCCGCGCCGCGTTCCATGGGCAGGCAGGCAACGCAGCCCTTGAGCCGGGGCTCCTTGTCGGCCAGCGACTGCACCCAGACGGCCTCGTCAAGATACTGCGGCATGTCGACATCGACCTCGACGAAGACGAGCCCCTCGATCGTGTAGGGATTGGCACACTCGGTGAGATCGGCGATCGTCCAGTCTCGCCCCAGCTTGGGCGCGCCCTTGGCCCAGGAGTAACCGAAGCGCTGCGTGTCGAGCAGGTGAACGTGTGTATCGATGATTGGGAAGTCGATCATGATTGCTCCGGGCAGGTGGTCATGAAACATAGTAACGCTTCCTGACCGCGCTTGGCGAGGGGGCCAGGACATCCTTCTGGTGCATCGCATCATGGAATCGATTATGAATCCTGGGCGACTGGAGCAGACCCGTGGTTACGCAGCTCATCAACTATGCCTTGCCGCTCTTCATGGGATTGTTCCTGGCCATTGTCCTTGCCGCCGAACTTGGGCGGCGGATCGCAAGCTGGCGTCAGCAGGGCGTGGGCGGACCCTTGCCCGGTACGGCTGCGGTGGATGCCGCCATTTTTGCGCTCTTCGGTTTGCTCCTGGCCTTTGCCTTCTCCAGCGCTGCGGCGCGCTTCGACCATCGCCGGGACATGATCGTCGCGGAGGCCAATGACATCGGCACCGCTTACCTTCGCATCGACTTGGCTCCCCAGGCAGCGCAGCCTGCTCTGCGGGACGCCTTCCGGCGCTATGTCGACTCGCGCGTGAACGCTTACCGCAAGGGCATTGACTTCGAGGACTTCAAGGCCGGACTGGAGGCATCGGAAGAGATTCAGAAGGAAATCTGGTCGCTCGCGATTGCGTCAGGAAAAATGCCGGATGCACCCCCGAATCTCAACATGCTCCTGCTGCCGGCCCTGAACCAGATGATCGACATCACCACGACGCGGGCAATGGCGACGGTCTCGCATCCGCCCGCAATCATCTATGTGCTGCTCTTCGCCTTGGCGCTGATCTGTGCAACCATCGCAGGTCACGGCATGGCCGCAGCACGGTCGCGAAACTGGTTTCACATGGTTGGCTTCGCGGCAATCCTGACCATCACACTTTATGTGATCGTTGACCTCGAATTTCCACGCCTCGGGTTCATTCAGGTCGGGGACTTTGACAAGCTTCTGTTGCGATCGGTCGACTGACATGCTGCAGTTGCGAATGCCTTTCGGGTAACGAGAACTGCACATATTGGTGATATCGACGAAGTGCTTTGTTTACAGTCAGTTGATTTCCTCTTGACCTTCGACTCTGCAATGCTACGCATGCTGAATTCAACACAGGAGACGCCCATGAACACCTCTCGCCGCAACACCATGCTCGCCATCGCCGGAGCCATGACAGCCGCCATTGCCGGGACCGCCATGACCGCGGCCGCCCAGGCCGCCGACATGGAAAAGTGCTACGGAATTGCGCTCAAGGGCCAGAATGACTGCGCGGCCGGCGAAGGCACGACCTGTGCCGGAACCTCGACGACCGACTATCAGGGCAATGCCTGGAAGCTGGTTCCCAAGGGCACCTGCGCGACGACCGAGACGCCGCTCGGCCCCGGCTCGCTCGAACCCATCAAGCGGCCGGCCTGATCGCCACCTGGGGCGCGGGTCATTCCGCGCCCCGAATTCCATGTCAACACCAGCTCCAGACATCCCTGCGCGCGGCGGCGTCGGACTGAAGGCCGAACACTACAAGTCGGTGCTGGCTGAACCGCCGGATCTCGGCTTCTTCGAGATCCATGCCGAAAACTACATGGGCGCCGGCGGCCCGCCGCACCGCTATCTTTCCGCCATTCGCGACCTCTACCCCCTTTCCCTGCATGGCGTGGGCCTGTCGATCGGGGGTCCGGGCCGGCTGGACGCCGATCATCTGATGCGCCTCAAGGCCCTGATCGATCGCTATCAGCCAGGCCTCTTCTCGGAACATCTCGCCTGGTCCACCCATGAGACTGGCTATCTCAGCGACCTTCTTCCGCTTCCTTACACGGCGGCGACGCTTCAGGCGGTCTGCGATCACATTGACGAGACACAGTCGGTTCTCGGCCGCCAGATGCTTCTGGAGAACCCCTCCAGCTACCTGCGCTTCGCAGAGAGCAGCTTCGACGAGGCCGGGTTCATTGCGGAAGTCGTCCGGCGCACTGGCTGCGGCCTGCTGCTCGACGTCAACAATGTCTTCGTCTCGGCCCGCAATCTCGCGACCGGTGCGATGGATTATCTCGCAGCCTACCCCTTGTCGCATGTTCAGGAAATCCATCTTGCCGGACATGACGTCATCGCGGAGAACGGTGGTGCGGTGCTGATCGACTCGCATGCGGCGCCGGTGGTAGACGACGTGTGGCAACTCTACGCCGCCGTCATCGGCAAGACCGGTCCGCTCCCGACACTGATCGAACGCGACGCCAATTTCCCGCCGCTTGCCGAGCTGGTCGCCGAGGCCGGTCAGGCCGAGCGCATCATGCGCAGCTCCTCGCGGGCCGCAGCATGATCGGCCAGGGCGAGTTCGCGGCAGCCATCGGCGACTGGTCTCTCGTGCCGGCCGATCCGCGCTTCCGCATCTACCGCAACAACGTGACGTCGGCGCTGATCAATGCGTTGCGCGTGCGTTATCCGGTTACCGAGCGGCTTCTGGGGCGCGAGGCCTTTGCCGCCTGTGCAGGATCCTATGCCGAGACACAACGCCCCGCATCGCCGGTGCTCATCGATTATGGCGCCAGTTTCCCCGACCATCTCGCCGCGGTGTTTCATGACGCCCGTGCGGCCGATCTCGCCCGACTCGAAAGCCTGTGGTGGCAGGCCTATCACGCGGCCGATGCGAGCCCGCTGCCGCCGGAGAAGCTCTCCGAGATCCCGCCCGAGAGCTGGGGCCGGGCGCGGTTCGCCTTCCTCCCCTCCCTTGGCCTCATGTCTTCCCCTCATGCCGTCGGCTCACTCTGGCAGGGTCAGGACGGAGCGTTCGGCCCACAAAACCTCGTCGTCGCCAGGCCCGAAGCGGACGTGACGCTGCACCTGATGGGGCCCGCGCCCTTCGCGCTTCTCGCCAGACTGTGCCATGGCAACACGCTGGCCGAGGCGGTCGAGACCACCTCCGGCACATATGCAGATTTCAACCTCACCCAATCGCTTCAGGGACTCTTGGCCCTGCGCATCATCACAGGAGTCTCCACATGATCCGCCTGCTCTACGGCCTCGATGGCCTCTTCAGCCGTATTCCCCAGTCCTTCATCGCCCTGCTCGGGCGGCTTGCGATCGGACTGGTGTTCTGGAATTCGGGCCGCACCAAGGTGCAGGGCTGGAACATCTTCGATGTCAGCGAGACGACGCTCTACCTCTTCCAGAACGACTACAAGGTGCCCCTGCTTCCGCCCGAGGTGGCGGCGCTCATGGCGCAGGTTGCCGAAAACACGCTGCCGATCCTCCTCTTCATCGGGCTGGCCACGCGCTACGCCGCCGTCGGCCTGCTGATGATGACGTTGGTCATCCAGATCTTCGTCTATCCCAACGCCTATGTGGTACACGGCACCTGGGCAACGATCCTGCTGATGCTGATCAAGTGGGGGCCCGGCGTGTTTTCGGTCGATCACCTGGTCAGCCGCCGCTGATGCGATGACCGTCAACTTGCGGCGGGGGTCCTGACCAGGATCTCCGCCTCGATCCATCCCCGAAGATAGTTCGCGGCCCTCATGGCAGCGGTTTCGGGATCATCATATGCGGCGAGCATTTCGCAGATGGTGGCAAAGTCGAGACCTTCGGCCACGCAGCTGAGCGCCATGAATTCTTCTTCGCCAAGGATGCGGAAGCGAGAGCTGCCCGCCTGACGCCAGACGAGAATGTGCTGGGGCATGTCGAGCGGTTCCGCCGCCGGTGGCGTCTCGCCGCAACGGATGGCCGACCAGATGCTGGTGGCGTTGCTGCGGGCCTCGACCGTCATGCAGGCCGGGACGAGCGCAAAGCGCACGTCACCGAAGGCCGTGGGATCGATGGCCGCGAGATCCGCCAGTGTTGTCGGCGCCGCTTCCGGGCCGTCGAAGACATCATTCAACGCCTGTTCCAGCATGGCCAGTTCGCCCACTTCCGGATGTGGCAGGAATGCCTTCGACTTCCCCAGGAAGGCCGGCAGATGGCGCGAGAACCAGCGGGCATTGGGCGTATCGGAGGGATGAGCTGCAGCATAGTCCCGCGCCATCCGGTTGAAGCGCGTCTCGCCCAGATAGATTCGCAGCTTCTCGTAGTCGTTGCTGAGGAATTCGGTGAGCCGCAGCACATAGGCACGGCGATAGACATCCAGGCGGCTTGCCCGGCTGCCGTGCGGCGCCGGTGCAATGAGGTCTTCGGCATCGCGGCCCTCGCCCAGAATGTCAGCCTGCAGCCTTGACTGGAGGTTCGACAGGCTGCTCATGACACGCGCTCCAAGGGGCGCAGCGCCTGAGCGGCAATGGCTCTTGCCGTGTCGAGTTCGGCCACCAGATCGGCAAGCGGCGGAATGTTGTCGTCGCGCTCGATCATGGTCGAGACGGCCCCGAACCGCTCAAGAGCCTTGCCATAGAGCGTCCAGACTTCCTCGCAGACCGGTTGATCATGCGTGTCGATCAGGCAGGTCTCGCCCTCGCTGTGGCCCGCCAGATGGAACTGGACGACGCGGTCGACCGGAATGGATTCGATGAAGGCGCGTTGATCGAAGTCGTGATTCATGCCCGACACGAAGACATTGTTGACGTCGAGCAGGAGCAGGCAGTCCGCCCGCCGTGCCAGCTCGGCGACAAAATCCCATTCGCTCATTTCAGAGCACTCATATGTGATGTAGCTTGAGACGTTCTCGATGACGAGGCGGCGGCCGAGGTAATCCTGCACCCGCGCGATGCGGTCCGATACATGGGCCAGCGCCTCCTCCGTATAGGGCACCGGCAGGAGATCGTGAAGGTTCACGCCATGAACGCCGGTCCAGCAGAGATGGTCGGATATCCAGCGCGGTTCTATGCGGCGCGCAAGTTCCTTCAACTGTGCCAGATAATCCATGTCGAGGTCCGCCGTCGACGCGATCGACAGCGACACGCCATGCATCACCAGCGGATAGCGCTCGGCGATGCGGTCAAGCATCCGCAGGGGCTGGCCGCCCGGCACCAGGTAGTTCTCCGAAATCACCTCGAACCAGTCCACATGCGGGGCGGTTTCCAGAATCTCGCGGTAATGCTGTGGCCGTAGGCCTAGCCCGAAGCCGAGATATGGCAGAGTGTGATGGGTCATCCGCGGGTGGAGCGCCGCGGGTCCGGTTCCCGCGGCGCACCTTGTTCGATCAGCTCTCGACCTTGCCGCCCGCGGTCTCGCAGTCGGCCTTGGTCATGCTGAGGAAGCCCTGGCCCTTGCAGCCGTTCTGGCCCTTGCACGACGAGCTGGCGGTCTTGCACTCAGACTGGCCCTTGCAGGAGTTGACGCCGACGCAATGCACCTTCGCCTCGTCAGCCTGCACCGGAGCGATGGTCGCTCCGCTTACGGCGAACGAGAAGGCGGCGGCGGCGAGCAGGGCTCCCGACTTTCCAATATGCTTCATCTGAGGTGTCTCCCTTGGTCGTTGGTTGGTTTGCGAACACCGTGTCCGCAAGACCGACCTTGGCGAAAGCCTTGATCGCTCGCCAGTCACGAGCGCGTTTTGGCCCTCACAACCCGTTGAAGCGGCGTCATCCGAGCCGTGAACGGCCGTGTTTGCAAAATCGCCGGCAAAGGGCTAGGCAGACATCGAAGTAAGCTAGTTGCGAGGACCCGACGATGAAATCACGCCTCCTGGCCGGTTGCGCCAGCCTGATGATCCTGCTTTCCGCCAATGGCGCGGCTTGGGCCGACGCCTATCAGGACGGGATGCTGGCCTTCAAGAACGAGGACTATGGCACCGCGCTCACCCTGCTCATGCCCTTTGCCAAGCAGGGCGACGCCGAAGCAGCCTACCTCATCGGCGAGATGTACGGGCCGCGCAGCTGGGGCCAGAAGGGCGAGAACCGCAACGGCGTGGAACAGGACAATGCCCAGGCCATTCTCTGGTGGGGCGAGGCCGCCAAGGCCGGGCTTGCCGAGGCGCAGCTCAAGCTGGGCTGGTGGCTGCTCAAGGGCAAGGACGTGGTCAAGCAGGATGAGGCTGCCGGCATGAACTGGCTTCTCATGGCAGCCAATCAGGGCGAGCCCCAGGCACAGTACGAGGTGGGCATCGGCTATTGGAAGGGCCGCGGCGTGAAGCCGGATCCGATCGCCGCCTACATGTGGCTGGAACTGGCGTCGACCGAGCCCGGCTTCGACAATGCGGTCGGTTATGTCAAGGAACTCGCAAAGACCATGACGCCCGAGCAGGTGACGCAGGCCAAGCAGATGGTTCAGGCCTTCGCGCCGAAGCGGTCGCAGTAGGCTGGACGGTCGCGCCCGTCACCCGCCCAGCGCGATGGTGATTGCCACAAGGACGACTCCGAGGACGACCATGGCGGCGGCCATGCCCATGGGCCACAGGCCGGCCAGCCGTCCATAGGCGTGGCCGATCACGGCCAGCATTGCGATGGCAATGGCGTTCGACGCCCGCATGGCCGGGCCGATTTCGGTCATGAACATGAAGGGCACGACCACCGGCAGGGTCGAGACGAAGACGAGAAGGAAGACTCCCAGCGCGCCGCGCCAGTCTTCGGCCCGCAGCCGCGGCCGCGGCGGAAGATCTCCGAGATCGAAGGCGGCCTTGCGAATCCGGTCGAGGTCCTCGCTGCGCAGGGCTTCAGCCGCCAGGGCGGGGAGATGATCCCTGATGACGGCATAGGCGGCCGCATCCGAGCCGGCGGCGCGGATCGCCGAGACGGCGCGATGGTCTCTCGCCCGTTCGCTGAGAGCCGCCATCAGATACATGATGGCATCGATAAGTCCCCAGGCGATATTGCAGCCCAGCGCGCCGATCAGCATTTCCCTGACCTCGACATGATCGGCCGTCGCAACGCTCAGCGAACCGGTGAAGGTCAGCACCATGATCAGTCCGAACAGGATCTCGGACAGGCGCTCGATCGGTTCGAGCACACGCTTGCCGTTCTCCGCTGGACTGGACATGACGGTTCAGCGCGGCGGCATCAGGAACATCGTGAGTGCGAAGATGGCATAGACCATCAGCATCAGGACGCCCAGATACCAGGCGGATCGGCCGCCGCCGGTGACCAGTGCCGCGGTGAAGGTGGCGATGAAGATCATGATGACCGCGCCCGGCCAAAACTCGAGCGACATGGGCTGGGGGCCGACCGCATAACTGAGCAGCACCAGCACGGGCGCAACGAAAAGTGCGATCTGGGTGGCGCTGCCGAAGGAGATGCTGATGCTGAGATCAAGCCGGTCCTGCCGCGCGGCCGCAAAGGCGGTCATCATCTCCGCTGCAGCACCGACCAGGGCCACCACCACGAAGCCCACGAAGGCCGGTGACAGGCCCAGCTTCGTCGAGGCGGCCTGCAGCGTACCGACGAATATCTCGCTGACCAGCGCCACGAAGACCGTGGTGATCCCGAGCACGATGAGCGCCAGCCGCAGCGGCCAGGCATCTTCGGCCACTGCGCCATGGGCCACGCCGCTGTACTGGGCCTTGTGGGTGTAGAGCGTGAAATAGAGGCCAAGCGCATAGGTGACGATGAGCATGATGGCGATGCCCGTGCTGAGGGCCTGCGGCATCGCCTGCCCTTCGCCGGCGGTGATGGCCGAAGGTACCAGCAGTGCGAATGCCGCCAGGAACAGCATGGCCACTTCGAGCCGCGTATTGCTGAGGCTGAAGCGCTGCTCGTGATACTTCAATCCGCCCAGGAAGAAGGCCGCGCCCGTCATGAACAGCATGTTGGTGACGATGGCGCCGACCAGCGATGCCTTGACGAGGAGATACTCGCCCGCCTTCAGGGCGGAAATGGCAATGATCAGTTCGGTGAGGTTTCCCAGCGTCGCGTTGAGCAGCCCGCCCACGGCATCGCCGGTTCGGGCCGCAACCTGCTCCGTGGCGAGGCTCAGTATCATGGCGAGTGGAACAATGGCCAGAATCGACAGCAGGAAGACCAGCGTCTGCGACTCTGCCAGCAGGTGCTCGCCCACCAGGACAACCGGCACGAAAACGAGAAGCCAGAGAAGGCGATTCTCGCGCAGGGTCGTCAGCAGCTGGCTCATCCATCCTCCGTGAGCGAGTGATCCGTGGCAGCGTGAAGACTTTGCCGT
>JBGSNJ010000131.1:0-8132 GCA_041739715.1 Aestuariivirga sp. | reverse complement strand
CAGACCCGCCTGCGCGGCGATCTCCGGCCCGGCGGACATGGGAAAGAGGAACGTCGCATAGAGATTTCCGGGCTCCGAGACCCAGGTCCGGCCGAGGCGGCCGCGGCCGCCGTCCTGCTGGTCGGCCACCAGCCAGAGCGGACCGCGCTCGCCCTGCTCCGCCAGCCGCCGGGCCTCGATGTTGGTCGAATCGATCCGCTCGAAATGCCGGACCGGATGTCCGGCCGCCGACCTCAATAGAGCGACTGCGCGGCCTGGGCCGCGAGGTCGATCAGCGGATTGGCGAAGATCACGAAGAGGAGGGTGAAGGCGCCTGCCGCATAGGCGACCAGCTTCACCTCGGGATCCATCCTGTCGAAGGCTTCGGCAGGCTCGTCGAAATAGATGATCTTCACCACCCGCAGGTAATAATAGGCGCCAATGACCGACGAGATGACGCCGATGATCGCCATCACGTAGAGGCCGGCCTTCATTGCCGCGAGGAAGACGAAGTACTTGGCAAAGAAACCGGCCAGCGGCGGAATGCCGGCCAGCGAGAACATCAGCATGGAGAAGACGAAGGCCAGGCCCTTGTTGCTGCGCGACAGTCCGGCGAGGTCGTTGATGTCCTCAACCTGCAGACCCTTGCGGCGCATGGCGATGATGCAGGCGAAGGTGCCCAGCGTCATGATCATGTAGATCATCATGTAGACAATCACGCCCTGCACGCCCTCCGGCGTTCCGGCGGCGAGGCCCACCAGCGCAAAACCCATGTTGGCGATCGAGGAATAGGCCATCAGGCGCTTGATGTTGGTCTGGCCGATGGCGGCAAAGGCGCCGAGCGCCATGGAGGCGATGGCCATGAAGATCAGGATCTGCTGCCAGTCCGGCACGATGGCGCCGAAGGGCGACACCACCACACGGATGAAGAGCGCCATCGCCGCCACTTTTGGCGCGGCGGCGAAGAAGGCGGCAACCGGCGTCGGCGCGCCTTCATAAACGTCGGGCGTCCACATGTGGAAGGGCACGGCGGAGACCTTGAAGGCCAGTCCGGCCAGGATGAAGACGAGGCCGAAGATCAGTCCCAGGCTGGTGCCGTGTTCGCCGCCATGGGACAGGACTTCCGCGATCTGCGGGAAGGCCGTCGTGCCGGTGAAGCCGTAGACCAGCGAGGCGCCGTAAAGCAGCATGCCGGAGGACAGCGCGCCCAGCACGAAATACTTGAGACCCGCTTCCGATGCCCGGGCGCTGTCGCGGTTGATGGCCGCCACCACATAGAGCGCCAGCGATTGCAGCTCGAGGCCCATGTAGAGGGCGATCAGGTTGTTGGCCGAGATCATAGTCATCATACCGACGGCCGAGAGCAGGATGAGGACCGGATACTCGAAACGTTCCGAACGGTCGCGCTTCATGAACTGCACCGACAGCACGATGGCGACCGCCGAACCGAAGAGCGCCAGCACCTTCATTACGCGGGCGAAGGTGTCGACCACGAAGGCACCGCCAAAGGCGGTCTGCCGCCCCTCCCCGCCCCAGATCACCAGGGCTGCCACCAGCGCCAGTGACACGATGGCGCCCAGCGTGATGGCGTCGGCGGAGTCGCTCTTGCGGAAGACCCCGGCCATGAGCAGCGCCATGGCCAGCACCGCCAGAACGATCTCCGGCAGGGCCGCGACGGCATCGGCATGTTGAAGAAGCGTCATGGCGGATCCTTACTGCAACGAAGCCGTGGCCAGCGCTTCCGCCGCGGCGGCCGCCTGCTGCAATGGCTTGATGAGGGTTTCGACGGAGGCCCCGAAGACATCGAGGATGGGCGCGGGATAGGCGCCGAAGAAGATGGTGAGCACCACCAGCGGCGCCAGCGTCGCCAGTTCGCGCGGAGTCATGTCCGGCAGATGCATCAGCGCCTGCTTTTCCAGCTTGCCGAAGACCACGCGGCGGTAGAGCCAGAGCGCATAGGCTGCCGAGAGGATGACGCCCGTGGTGGCGAAGAAGGCCACCCAGGTATTGGCCTGGAATGCACCGAGCAGCGACAGGAATTCGCCCACGAAACCGGAGGTGCCCGGCAGACCCACATTGGCCATCGTGAAGACCATGAAGGTGAAGGCAAAGAGCGGCATGGTCTTCACCAGTCCGCCATAAGCGGCGATCTCGCGGGTGTGCATGCGGTCATAGACCACGCCGACGCAGAGGAAGAGCGCGCCCGACACCAGCCCGTGGCTGATCATCTGGAACATGGCGCCGTCGATGCCCTGGCGGTTGAGCGAGAAGATGCCCATGGTCACGAAGCCCATGTGCGCCACCGAGGAATAGGCGATCAGCTTCTTCATGTCCTCCTGCATCATCGCCACCAGCGAGGTGTAGACGATGGCGATGACCGAGAGGACGAAGACGAAGTCCTGGAAATAGAGGCTGGCATCCGGAAACATGGGCAGCGAGAAACGCAGGAAGCCATAGCCGCCCATTTTCAAGAGGATGGCGGCCAGGATCACCGAACCCGCGGTCGGGGCTTCCACATGAGCGTCGGGAAGCCAGGTGTGCACCGGCCACATCGGCATTTTCACCGCGAAGGAGGCGAAGAAGGCCAGCCATAGCCATTTTTGCGCCTCGGGTGTGAAGACGGGGTTGGCGAGCAGTGCGACGATGTCGGTCGTGCCGGCCGTCCAGTACATGTAGATGATGGCCAGCAGCATCAGCACCGAGCCGAGCAGCGTGTAGAGGAAGAACTTGAAGCTGGCATAGACGCGCCGCGGCCCGCCCCAGATACCGATGATCAGGAACATCGGGATCAGGCCCGCCTCGAAGAAGAGGTAGAAGAGCACCAGGTCGAGCGCGCAGAACACGCCGACCATCAGCGTCTCCAGCACCAGGAAGGCGATCATGTATTCGCGCACCCGCTTGGTGACGTGCCAGGACGCGAGAATGCAGATCGGCATCAGGAAGGTGGTGAGGATGACGAAGGGCATGGAGATCCCGTCGACGCCCATCTGGTAGGAGGCCGCACCGCCGAGCCAGGCATGCTTCTCGACAAACTGGAAGCCGGGCGCCGCCGCATCGAAGTTGATCCAGATCAGCAGCGACAGCAGGAAGGTGAAGACCGTGGTCCACAGCGCGATCAGCCGCGTCTGGCGGATAGCGGTTTCGTCATCGCCGCGTAGCGCCAGGATGAAGGCCACGCCCAGAAGCGGCAGGAAGGTGACGACCGAGAGAATGGGCCAACTCATCAGTGTGCGCCCCCGAATGCGAACCAGGAAATCAGGATGGCCACGCCGATCATCATGACGAAGGCGTAGTGATAGAGGTAGCCGGTCTGCAGACGCACCACGCCGCGGGTCACGTCGCTCACCGTCGAGGCCACGCCATCAGGCCCGAAGCCGTCGATGACGAAGCCGTCGCCCTTCTTCCACAGGAACCGGCCCAGCCACATGGCCGGACGCACGAAGATGAAGTCATAAAGCTCGTCGAAGTACCACTTGTTGAGCAGGAAGCGGTAGAGCGGCTGGTGCTGGGCCGCGAGCTTCTGCGGCAGGCTGGTGTTGACGATGTAGAAGAGCCAGGCGAGGCCAAAGCCCAGGACCATGGCCACGAAGGGCGACCAGACCACCCAGGCCGGCACCTCGTGGAAGAGATGCATGATCTCGTTGTCGGCCACCGCGCCATGCCAGAACTCGGCATAGTGATGGCCGATGAAATAGTCCTTGAACACGAAGCCGGCGGCCAGCGCGCCGACGGCCAGCACATAGAGCGGGATCAGCATCACGTTGGGACTTTCGTGCACGTGGCTCATCACCTCCGCGCTGGCCCGCGGTTTGCCGTTGAAGGTCATGAAGGCGAGTCGCCAGGAATAGAAGCTGGTGAAGAAGGCCGAGACGATCAGCAGTGCGAAGGCGATGCCCCAGTTGGCGGCATAGGCGCTCTCAATGACGGCGTCCTTCGAGAAGTAGCCGGCGGTGAAGGGAAACCCTGTCAGCGCCAGGTTGCCGATGATCATCATCAGCCAGGTGATGCGGATATGCGGCGCGAGGCCGCCCATCTTGCGCATGTCCTGCTCGCCCGACATGGCATGGATGACCGAGCCCGAGCCGAGGAAGAGGAGCGCCTTGAAGAAGGCATGGGTGAAGAGATGGAAGATGCCCACGCCATAGGCGCCCACGCCGAGAGCCACGAACATGTAGCCCAGCTGCGAACAGGTGGAATAGGCGATGACCCGCTTGATGTCGTTCTGGACGAGGCCCACCGTGGCCGCGAAGAAGGCGGTGACGGCGCCGATGATCACCACGACATCCTTAGCATAGGGAGCCAGCTCGAACATGGGCGACATGCGGGCCACCAGGAAGACGCCCGCGGTCACCATGGTGGCGGCATGGATGAGCGCCGAGACCGGTGTCGGGCCTTCCATGGCGTCCGGCAGCCAGGTGTGCAGCAGGAACTGCGCCGACTTGCCCATGGCGCCCATGAAGAGCAGCAGGCAGAGGACCGTCAACGTGTCCAGTTCCCAGGAGAGGAAGTGGATGGTCTTGCCCGCCTGTCCGGGCGCGGCGCCGAAGATGGTATCGAAGTCGATCGAGCCGAAGACGAAGAAGCAGCCGAAAATGCCCAGCGCGAAGCCGAAATCGCCCACCCGGTTGACCACGAAGGCCTTGATGGCCGCGGCATTGGCGGAGTCGCGGGTGTACCAGAAGCCGATGAGCAGATAGGAGGCGAGGCCCACGCCCTCCCAGCCGAAGAACATCTGCAGGAGGTTGTCGGATGTCACCAGCATGAGCATGGCGAAGGTGAAGAGCGAGAGATAGGCGAAGAAGCGCGGCTGGTGTTCGTCGTGGCTCATGTAGCCCAGCGAATAGATATGAACCAGCGCCGAGACGGTATTGACCACCACCAGCATGACGGCCGTCAGCGTATCGACGCGGATGGTCCAGCTGGTGGTGAAGGCGCCCGAGGTTACCCATCGCAGCAATTCCACCTTCTCGGTATGAGGCTCATGCAGGAAGCCGACGAAGACGACCCAGGACAGCACGGCAGACACGCAGAGCAGCGCCGTGGTCAGGTACATGGGCCACATGGGGCCGTCGTAGTGCGCGTGATCGCCGTGGTCGTCGTGGCCGTGCTCCGCGTGGCCGCCATCATGAGCATGGGTGTGATGCGCGCCGTAGACATCGGCGTCCGACCCCAATTGCTTGAACAGCCGTGTTCCGAAAAGTCCCGCGATGAGGGCGCCCAGCAGGGGCAGGAAGACGATGGCCTGGTACATGGTTGCCGTCAGCCCTTCATGAGATTGATGTCTTCAACCGCGATGGAGCCGCGGTTGCGGAAGTAAGTCACCAGAATGGCGAGCCCGATGGCTGCCTCGCCCGCTGCCACGGTCAGCACCAGCAACGCGAAGACCTGCCCCACCAGATCGTTCAGGTGGGTGGAGAAAGCCACCAGGTTGATGTTCACCGCCAGCAGCATGAGCTCAATCGACATCAGGATGACGATCACGTTCTTGCGGTTGAGGAAGATGCCGAAAATGCCGATGGTGAAGAGGATGGCGGCAACGGTGAGATAGTGCGACAGCCCGATGACCATGATCAGATCCCCTGCCCCGGCTTGACCTTGACGACCTCGATGGCAGTGGCGGGTCCGCGCGCCACCTGGTCGCCGATGTTCTGCCGCTTGACGCCTTCCTTGTGGCGGAGCGTCAGCACGATGGCGCCGATCATGGCCACCAGAAGCACTAGCCCCGCAGCCTGGAAGTAGAAGATGAAATCCGTGTAGAGCACGCGGCCCAGCGCTTCGGTGTTGGTAATGTCAGAGGGCGTGGGCGAGGCGGTCTTGACCAGGCCCGGATCCACCGCCCAGCTTCCCACCACCAGGGCCAGCTCGACCAGCACGATGAGCCCGATGGTGACGCCCACCGGGAGATAGTTCAGCATGCCTTGGCGCAACTCGACGAAGTCCACGTCCAGCATCATCACCACGAAGAGGAAGAGTACGGCGACGGCGCCGACATAGACCACGACCAGGATCATGGCGAGGAACTCGGCGCCCATGAGAATGAAGAGGCCCGCAGCATTGAAGAAGCAGAGGATCAGGAACAGTACGGAATGAACCGGGTTGCGCGCCGAAATGACCATCACCGCAGAGGCGACCGCCACCGCGGAGAAGAGATAGAAAAACAGACCAGCGACCATGTCAGCTCCTCACCGGTAGGGTGCGTCGAGCGCGATGTTGCGCGCGATCTCGCGTTCCCAGCGGTCACCATTGGCGAGCAGCTTCTCCTTGTTGAAGAGCAGTTCCTCGCGGGTTTCGGTGGCGAATTCGAAGTTGGGTCCCTCGACGATGGCATCGACCGGGCAGGCCTCCTGGCAAAAGCCGCAATAGATGCACTTCACCATGTCGATGTCGTAGCGGGTGGTGCGGCGCGTACCGTCGTTGCGGCGCGGGCCTGCCTCGATGGTGATGGCCTGGGCCGGACAGATCGCCTCGCAGAGCTTGCAGGCGATGCAGCGCTCCTCGCCGT
Organism: Aestuariivirga sp.; assembly: GCA_041739715.1. Taxonomy (GTDB): domain Bacteria; phylum Pseudomonadota; class Alphaproteobacteria; order Rhizobiales; family Aestuariivirgaceae; genus Aestuariivirga. The sequence continues at coordinate 1,651 of JBGSNJ010000131.1, read as the reverse complement.
TGGGATAGCGGCGCAGCGCATGTTCGCCGCGAAAACGGGGCGACTGCGGTCCCTTTTCGTTGGGGTAGTTGATCGTGGCCTTGGGCGCGAAGAAGTAGCGCATGGCCATGACGGTGGCGGAGAGGAACTCTTTCAGGAAGAGCGAACGTGCGGCTTGTGCAACTCTCATCTGCTGTTCACCCAAGGATCCGTTTCATGCTGTCGCCGAAAAACAGGCCGATCAGCGGCATGCCCACCAGGCTCAGGAACTTCAGCGCCGTCATCAGCCGCTTGGGATCCAGCCCCTGCGTCTGCGTGACCTTGGCGGATTCGTAGCGCCAGCGCAGCGCCGGATAGAGGGCGCGATTGGCCAGCGCCAGCATGAGTATGCCAAGCCCCAGGAAGACCACCGCGCCCACCAGGTTGTAGAAACTCATGGCGCCCACCCGAATGCGACGAGAACGCCGGCCGTCAACGCCACCCAGAAGAGCGAGATGGGCAGAAAGACCTTCCAGCCCAGACGCATCAGCTGATCGTAGCGGTAGCGCGGCACGATGGCCTTGACCATGGCGAACATGAAGAAGACGAAGATGACCTTGAGCAGGAACCAGATCACGCCCGGCACCCAGTTCAGCACCGGAATGTCGATGATCGGCAGCCACCCGCCCAGGAAGAGGATGGTCGTCATGGCGCACATGAGGACGATCGCCACGTATTCGCCGAGCATGAAGAGCAGGTAGCCGGTCGAGGAGTATTCCACCATGAAACCGGCCACGAGCTCCGATTCCGCCTCGACGAGATCGAAGGGCGGGCGGTTGGTCTCTGCCAACGCCGAGACGAAGAAGATCACGAACATCGGCAGGAGCGGCAGCAGGTACCAGTCGAGGAAGGAGTTGGGCAGGCCCAGCATGGTGCCAAGCCCCGTCTGCTGCGACCGCACGATCTCGGTGAGGTTGAGCGAGCCGGCGCAAAGCAGAACGGTGACGATCACGAAACCGATGGAAACCTCATAGGACACCATCTGCGCCGCCGAGCGCAAGGCCGAGAGGAAGGGATACTTCGAGTTCGAGGCCCAGCCGCCCATGATCACGCCATAGACGCCGAGCGAGGAGAGCGCGAAAAGATAGAGGATGCCGACATTGATGTCGGCGATGGCCCAGCCATCGTTCACCGGCACCACCGCCCAGGCCGCCAGGGCCAGGATGGCGGTGACCAGTGGCGCGATGACGAAGATGCCCTTGTTGGCACCGTCTGGGATCACCTGCTCCTTGAGCGCGAACTTGATGAGGTCGGCGAAGGACTGGAACAGGCCCCAGGGTCCCACGACATTGGGGCCGCGGCGCATCTGCACGGCGGCCCAGACCTTGCGGTCGAACCACAGCAGATAGGCCACCACGATGAGCAGCGCGACGACGAAGGCCACGCTCTGCAGCAGGATCAGGCCGACGGTGAGCAGCAGTTCGTTCATGGTCCTACTCCGCCGCCTCGAGCTTTTGCACGTTCTTCAGAGCCGAACACTCGGCCATGGTGTTGGAGGCGCGCGCGATGGGGTTGGTCATGTAGAAGTCGGTGACCGGTGAGCGGAAGGACTCGCCCGACATGGCGCCTGGCACACGGGCGAGGTCGGACAGCTCGGCCGCATCGGCACGCGTGCGGGTGTCCAGCCTGGCCA
>JBGSNJ010000050.1:0-2556 GCA_041739715.1 Aestuariivirga sp. | reverse complement strand
CGCGCGCCCTTGCCGGGGGCATGCGTGCAACGCCGCTGGCACGGCGCCTGGCGCGCCAACTGGGACTGCAGCTTTCGGACATCAACGGCAGCGGACCGCATGGACGCATCGTTGCGGATGATGTCCGGATGCGCGCCGAAGCGCGCGGCTCCACCGCTCCGCTTCCGGAGAGCCCGCCGTCGGAGGATGCGTCGCGGCACTATGCACCGGGCAGCTACGAGAGCCTCCCGGTCGACGGCATGCGCCGCACCATCGCGCAGCGCCTTACGCTGTCGAAGCAGACCGTCCCGCACTTCTACCTTTCCGTCACCTGCACCATCGACAGGCTGATCGAGGCGCGTGCGTCGCTCAATGAGGCTGCACCGTGCGGGACAGACAAGCCGCCGCTCTGGCGACTGTCGGTCAACGACTTCGTCATCAAGGCTCTCGGCCTCGCGCTGCAGCGCGTACCGGCTGCCAATGTCACCTGGGCTGGCGACCGGATCCTGCAGCATCGCACAAGCGATGTGGGCGTTGCCGTGGCCGTGGAAGGCGGCCTTTTCACCCCCGTTCTTCGGTCAGTCGAAGGCAAGACCCTGTCTGCCCTCTCGCTGGAGATGAAGGCGCTGGCCGCCAAGGCGCGGGCGCGGAAACTGTTGCCCTCCGAGTATCAGGGCGGAACAACCGCCGTGTCCAATCTCGGCATGTTCGGCATCGAGGAATTCACCGCCATCATCAATCCGCCGCATGCCACGATTCTTGCGGTCGGCGCCGGTGTCGAGCACTTCGTTCCGGTCAAGGGTCAGCCCGTGCTGAAGACGCAGATGCGCTGCACCCTGTCCTGCGATCACCGGGCCGTGGATGGTGCGGTGGGCGCCGAACTGCTACAGGCCTTCCGGCAACTGATCGAAGATCCACTGCTCATGCTGGCCTAGACCGGCGCGGTGATTGGCCCGAGGGAGGACAGAGTGGCCCGTTACGATTACACCTCGATGGGGTTCTTCACCTACGACTGCCTCGGCTGGCCCTTTACCGAAGTGCCGCCTGGCGGCGGAACGGTCTTCATCGACGAACTGACCCTTGCCGTCTCGGGCGCGGGCGGGACGGCCGCCATCGCCGCGGCCAAGATGGGGCTGAAGACGCTGGCGGTCGCAGGCGTGGGCGACGACCTGATGGGCGACTGGGTGCTGCAGCGATTGCAGCACTTCGGCGTCGACACCTGGGGCGTGCAGCGCAAGCCCGGCTGGAAGACCTCCTCCTCCATCGTCACCACGCGTGCCGATGGCTCTCGGCCCGCCCTGCACATGAAGGGCGCTACCGCCAATTTCTTCGTCGACGACAGCATGATCCCGCGTGTTGTCGATACCAAGGTGTTCCATGCCGGCGGCGTAGGCCTGATGGACGCCATGGACAAGGGCCAGAGCGCGATTGTCATGAAGGCGGCCAAGGCCGGCGGCGCCACAACCACCGTGGACGTCTTCGCCGGGTCGCCGAAGGACCTGCCGGCCATCGCGCAGGTTCTTCCCTATACGGATTACTTCATGCCCTCGATCGAGGAAGCGCAGGCGCTCTGCGGCCTGACGGACCACGGCGATACAGCGCGCTTCTTCCTCGACATGGGGGTCAAGGCCTGCGTGCTCACGCTGGGCGGCGACGGCGCCTACTACCATGACAGGGACGGGCTCAAGTTCCATGTCCCGGCCTTCGACATCGCCGTCAAATGCACCTGCGGCTGCGGCGATGCCTTCGATGCCGGTTTCGCCGTGGCGCTCAACCACGACTTCGATGCGGAGACATCCGTGCGCTTTGCGCAGGCGACCTCGGCGCTCAATGCCACCGGTCTCGGCTCGCAGGCGGGGGTCAAGGACTTTGCACACACGCTCGCCTTCATGAAGACCACGAAGACGAAGCGGTAGGCCTCAGTACAGCGTCTTGATGTCGGCGAACTCGCGCGCCAGACCGGGCGTGTCGCGCCGCGCCACCAGGGTCGCAATGGTGTTCAGGCGCGGTCCCACGAGTGCGCCGGTCACCGAGAAGAACGAGTCCTCGTCGATGGCCTGCGCGGGTTTCCCCTCTTCCGCGAACATCAGGGCGACGCAGGCAATGGCATTGACTGCGATGTTCGGATCGACAAGGCCGAAGAAGCGGTTGAGACCCTCGATGGCCCCGATCCGTGCCACCGGCCCCTGCTCCACCAGCGCGATCAGGATTCGCGCCAGGACCTCGTTCTCCGAGGCGCCATCGTCGATCTGCGCCGCCAGCTGGCGCCGGGCCGCGTCAATCCGGTGCTCGAGAATAAGATAGGGCGGCTGCGAATAGCGGCCGGCGATGTGAATCGCCGCCCTGAAGAAATAGGCGTTGAACAGCGGATTCTGCATCAGGCTGTTCTCGCGGATGCCGCGGGCCACCTCATGCATGATGCCGGGTGTGAAGGGCGAGGGCAGCTTCCGCCAGCTGGGAAGGAAGAGGCGGATGGCGAGGTTGGCACTCCAGCTCATGAAGCCGTCGACCAGCCGGGCCCCCTGGGCCACGGCGCGCGACAGGAAGGGCGCCCTGCCCGGCTCGCCCTTGGCGAAG
>JBGSNJ010000016.1:0-6180 GCA_041739715.1 Aestuariivirga sp. | reverse complement strand
ACAGCTTGCCGAGCGCCGAAGCCACCGCCCGGCGCTTGGCCACCACGATGACGCCCGAGGTGTCGCGGTCGAGGCGATGCACCAGCAGCGGACGTTCGCCAACCTCGACGCCCAGCCCCATCAGCAGGCCGTCGAGATGGTGATGGGTCTTGGTGCCGCCTTGAACGGCAAAACCGCTCGGTTTGTCGAGGATGAAGAGGTCGCCGTCCTCGTGGATCACCATGCTGTCGAAGAGGCGGCGTTCCTCGCGTGTCAGCGGCTTGATGTCGGCCTTGGGCGCATCCGCCGGACGCGTGTCGAAGGCCAGCGGCGGCACCCGGATCTCCTGCTGGGCCTCCAGCCGCGTGCTTGTCTTGGCCCGCGCGCCTGCCACCCGCACCTGGCCCGTGCGGGTCAGCTTGTTGAGATAGGCGAATGTCACTTGCGGAAAATGGACCTTGAACCAGCGGTCAAGGCGCATCCCCGCCTCGTCGGCGGTGACGACATGGCGCTTCACTTCGGTCATTGTGCCAGAGCACGTACCAGATAAATCCCGGCGAAAACAGCGGCCAGCGAAAGGATCACCGAGGCGCCGGCATAGGCCCCGGCCAGGGCGTAGGACTTGCGCTCGGCCAGCAGCGCGAAGTCCAGCGAGAAGGCCGAGAAGGTGGTGAACCCGCCCAGGAGTCCGGTGGTCAGGAAGGCCCGCATCTCGTTGCCCACGTTGAGCTTCAGCGCCATGAGCTCGACCAGCAGGCCCATGATGAAGCAGCCCAGCACGTTCACGGTCAGCGTGTGCCAGGGGAAGGCGTCGCCAAGCAGCCGTCCTGAAAGGACGTTGACGCCATAGCGCGCCGCCGTTCCGATGGCGCCGCCGAGGGCCACCCAGAGCACGGTCACGCCGCCGCTCCGTCCGTCACAGCCATCCCTTCCGCTTGAAATAGAGGAAGGGCAGGATTGCCGAGAGCACCATCAGGCCGAGCGCGAAGGGATAGCCAAAGGTCCAGTGCAGTTCCGGCATGACGTCGAAATTCATGCCATAGATGCTCGCCACCAGCGTCGGCGGCAGGAAGACGACAGCGGCCACCGAGAAGATCTTGATGATGCCGTTCTGTTCGATCGAGATCAGGCCCAGCACCGCGTCGAGCAGGAAGCTGATCTTTCCGTTGAGAAAGCTCGCATGGTCGGTCAGCGAGACAATGTCGCGCTGCAGGATCTTGATCCTGGCGCGGTTCTCCTTCATCGCCTTGGTATCGCGCATCTGGTCGATGATGGCCTGCATGAAGGCCACGACCCGGCCGATGGACACCAGGCTCTCGCGCATCTTGGAGGTGAAGTCGCCCTCCTCGCCGATGTTCTCGATGAGCTCCTGCAGGCTCACGTCGCGCCGCCGCGGCTGACGCAGCTTGGGAGCGGTTCCGGCAAGCGTGCGACCTGTTCCGAAGGTCTTGCGCGACGTCTCGTCCACGATCTGCCCGACGCGCTCGAGATGGTCGGCGGCGCGGTCGACAACAGCCTCGAGCAGGCTGATCAACACGCCCCAGCCAGTCATCTCGGTGGTCTGCGGCTTCATCGCCCGCTTGACATAGACCGGAAAGGCCTGGGGATGATGGTAGCGGATGGTGATCAGCGTATTGTCCTTGATGATGAAGGTGACGGGCGAGGATTCCGGCTGATCGTTCTCGCCGCGCCGGATCAGGTTGGCGGTCATGAAGGCGGCGCCGTCCTCCTGATAGAGCCGGCTCGATGCCTCGATCTCCGCCAGTTCCTCGCGGGTCGGAATGTCGATGCCCAGTGCCGCCTCGACCGCGGCCTCTTCCGCATCCGTGGGTTCCACGAGATCCAGCCAGATGGCGCCGGAAATCTCCGACGCGGCGTCCTCCGGGCGTTCGATCAGGCAGCCATTCTCGGTTCCATAGATACAGAGCATAAGGGCCGTTTCCCATTTCGCGCCGTTACGCGCAAGGCCCGCGAGGGCCGGCCGGCGACAAATCCGGACTCAGGTCCAGTCGAGCACGATCTTGCCGCAGGATCCCTGCTTCATCAGTTCAAATCCCTGCGCAAAGTCGGCAGCCTTCATGCGATGGGTAATGACCTTGCGGACGTCCAGCCCCGACTGCAGCATTGCGATCATCTTGTACCAGGTCTCGAACATCTCGCGGCCGTAGATACCCTTGATGGTCAGCGCCTTGAAGATCACCCGGTTCCAGTCGACCGTGGTCGGCCCGGACGGGATGCCCAGCAGAGCGATCTTGCCACCCATGATCAGGTGATCGACCATCTGGTCGAACGCCTTCGGTGCCCCCGACATCTCGAGGCCGATGTCGAAGCCCTCGCTCATCCGCAGGCGCGCCATCACGTCGCGAAGTTCTTCCTTCGAGACATTGACGGTCACTGCATCCGTCACCTGGTTGCACAGCTGGAGCCGGTAGTCGTTGATGTCGGTGACAACCACGTGACGGGCGCCGACATGGCGGCAGACGGCGGCAGCCATGATGCCGATAGGCCCTGCCCCGGTGATCAGCACGTCCTCGCCAACCAGGTCGAAGGAGAGCGCCGTATGCACTGCGTTGCCCAGCGGATCGAGAATCGCGCCGATCTCGTCGTCGACCTCGGGCGGCAGATGGATGGCATTGAAGGCCGGGATTTTCAGGTATTCCGCGAAGGCGCCGGGCACATTGACGCCCACGCCCCGGGTTTCGGGATCGAGATGGAAATGGCCGGCCCTGGCCATGCGGCTCTTCATGCCGATGAGATGGCCTTCGCCCGACACCCGGTCGCCTGGCTTCACGGTCCGAACATGGCTGCCGACCTCCACCACCTCGCCGGCAAATTCATGGCCTACGACCATGGGCACGGGAATGGTCTTCTGCGCCCAGGCATCCCATTTCCAGATATGAAGGTCGGTCCCGCAGATGCCGGTCTTCTCCACCTTGATGAGGATGTCGTCGGCGCCAATCTTCGGCACCGGTTCGTCCCGCATCACCAGGCCCACAACGGGCTCCGCCTTTACCAGCGCACGCATGGATCACCTCCGTCAATGCGCGCTGCATACACCTATTCGGCGGCAAGTTTGAGGGGGTCGAGAGGTGAAAATCCGTCACTTCTGGCCAGCGCCCAGGGCGCAGCGAAAGGCGTGCCCGGCGCGCCAGCGAGGAGTTCACCCGGCTTCAGAAAGGTATAGCGTTCGGCAAAGGTCATGATGCGGCCATCCTGTCCGCGGCGCATGAAGTGATGCGGACCAAGTTCTCTGGGATGCTCGAGTCCAGCCGCTGCGAGCAGTTCGGCAAGTGCCTTCACCGTCTCGCGGTGAAAACTCGCGACGCGCTCTGCCTTGTCGGGTACATTGATTGCCCGCTGCCGCAAGGGGTCCTGCGTCGCCACACCGGTTGGGCAGGTGCCGGTATGACATTGCTGCGCCTGGATGCAACCTACCGCGAACATGAAGCCGCGCGCCGCATTGCACCAGTCTGCCCCCAGCGCAAGGGCGCGGGCCACGTCGAAACCGGAAGTGATCTTGCCCGAGCAGCCGATCTTGATCTGATCCCGCAACCCTGCCCCCACCAGGGCCGAATGCACGAAGGCAAGGCCGTCCCGCAGTGGCATGCCAAGATGGTCCATGAATTCGAGAGGCGCAGCACCAGTGCCGCCCTCCTTGCCGTCGACGATGATGAAGTCCGGAACGATTCCGGTCTCGAGCATGGCCTTGACGATGCCGAGGAACTCCCACGGATGACCCATGCAGAGCTTGAACCCCGCAGGCTTGCCACCTGACAATTCGCGAAGCTGCGCGACGAAGCCGATGAGCTCGCGGGGGGTGGAGAAGACGGCGTGGGATGCTGGCGAAACGCAGTCTCGGCCAGCTTCCACGCCACGGATCCGAGCGATCTCCGGGGTCACCTTGGCCGCCGGCAGTACGCCGCCATGGCCCGGCTTGGCACCCTGGCTGAGCTTGATCTCGATCATCTTCACCTGAGGATCGGCAGCTACTGCCGCGAACATCGCAGCGCAGAATTGCCCGCGCGCGTCGCGACAGCCGAAATAACCCGAGCCGATCTCCCAGATGATGTCGCCGCCGCCTTCCTTGTGGTAGGGGCTGATCGCGCCCTCACCCGTGTCGTGCGCAAAGCCCCCGATCTTGGCGCCCCGGTTGAGCGCCCGGATGGCGTTGGCGGAAAGCGCGCCATAACTCATGGCAGAGATGTTGAAGATCGAGGCGAGATAGGGCTGGGTGCATTGAGGTCCACCGATCCGCACGCGAAACTCGCCCTCCGGTACCGGCTTCGGCGCCATCGAATGGTGCATCCATTCGAAATTGCTATCGTATACGTCGTAATGCGTGCCGAAGGGCCGCTTGTCGAGCACGCGCTTGGCACGCTGGTACACAATGGCGCGCTTGTCGCGGGGAAAGGGCGTTCCGCTCTTCTCGTCTTCGAAGAAGTATTGCCGTATCTCGGGCCGGATCTCTTCCAGCAGAAACCGGATGTGGGCGAGAATCGGATAGTTGCGCAATACCGCGTGGCGGGTCTGCAAGAGGTCGCGGATGCCAAGTGCCGAGAGGCCGCCGGTCATGAGGAGAGGGACCAGAACACCAAACCGAAGTGACGGAGTCGTGATCCAGAGGGCCCCAAGGATCAGCGTGACAATCACCGCGAGTGTCAAGGTAACGAAGCGCGGCGCGAAGGCGAGCCTGAGCATTTCCATGATCCACCCCGCCTCCAGCTAGCAGAGCAGTCTTGAGCCAGCCTTGCTATTGCAACATTCAGATGACACCGAGATCGCGGGCCGAGCTCGTGAAGGCAGAAATCGCTCTATCAACGTCTGCGGGAGTGTGCGCCGCCGACATCTGGGTCCGGATGCGCGCCTGCCCCTTCGGCACGACGGGGAAGAAGAAGCCGCTCACATAGACACCCAGTTCATAGAGCCGGGCGGCCATGTCCTGGGCCAGTTTCGCTTCGCCCAGCATCACCGGGATGATGGGATGTTCGCCGGGCAGCAGGTTGAAGCCCGCTGCCGCCATGCCAGCGCGGAAGCGCCGCGCATTGTCGAAGAGCCGCGTGCGAAGATCGTCCCCGGCTTCGGCGAGGTCGATGGCCTTCAGGCTTGCCGCCACGATGGGCGGCGGCAGGGCGTTGGAGAAGAGATAGGGCCGCGCCCGCTGCCGCATCAGGTCCACGATGGGTTGCGACGCCGCGATGTAACCGCCCGCCGAACCGCTCAGCGCCTTGCCGAATGTCCCTGTCAGGATATCGACCTTGACACTTGCCCGAGCCGGCGTGCCCCTGCCCTGCGGCCCGATGAAGCCTGTCGCATGGCAGTCGTCCACCATGATCATGGCATCATGGGCGTCGGCGAGCTTCCGGATCTCCGGCAGCCTGGCAAAGTAGCCATCCATCGAGAAGACCCCGTCGGTCACGATGATCAGGCGGCGGGCGCCGGCCCCGCGCGCGGCCTTCAACTGGGTTTCGAGGTCGTCCATATCCCCATTGGCAAAACGGAACCGCTTGGCCTTCGACAGGCGGATGCCGTCGATGATCGAGGCATGATTCAGTGCATCGGAGACGATCGCGTCCTGTTCGCCGAAGAGCGGCTCGAAGACCGCCCCATTGGCATCGAAACAGGCGGCGAAGAGGATGGCGTCGTCCATGCCGAGGTAGCCCGCGATGCGCCGTTCAAGCGCGAGATGCAGATCCGAGGTTCCGCAGATGAACCGGACCGAGGCCATGCCCAGCCCGTGGCTGTCGAGGGCCTCCTTGGCGGCGGCGACCAGCGCGGGATGGTCGGCCAAGCCCAGATAGTTGTTGGCGCAGAAGTTCAGCACCTCGCGTCCGCCGGTGACGGCAATGTGCGAGGACTGGTGCCCCAGGATCGGACGCTCCGTCTTCCACAATGACTGGGCACGGATGGCGTCGAGTTCGGCGGAGATATCGGAAACGGTGCTCATGCGCCGGACCCTAGCCTGCCCGTGCCCGCTCCGAAAGCGTCGAAGTCGCTCACCCGTTCGGCTTTGAAGCGGGCTCCGCCCCATGCTAACGGGGAGGCCATGAAGCCAATCCACATCATCGGCGGCGGCATGGCCGGATCGGAGGCCGCCTGGCAGGCCGCCTGCGCCGGCGTGCCGGTCGTGCTGCACGAAATGCGCCCCACCGTCGGCACCGACGCCCACAGGACGGAGGGGCTGGCCGAACTCGTCTGCTCGAA
>JBGSNJ010000541.1:0-7311 GCA_041739715.1 Aestuariivirga sp. | reverse complement strand
CCGCAACCCGCGCGGCCTCCAGGCCGGCCGGGCCGCCGCCCACGATCAAAACGTCCTTGGGTTTCGGAGCTGGCGCGATGCGATCGCCATCCCATTCGTGTTCGCGCGACACCGAAGGATTGATCAGGCAGGAAATGTAGTAGTCGCGGAAGCGGCGGCCGATGCAAAGCTGGTTGCAGGAGATGCAGGGCCGGATATCCTCGGCTCGCCCCGCTCTTGCCTTGTTGGCCAGATGCGGATCGGCGATCTGTCCGCGCACGATCGACACAAGGTCGGACTTTCCTTCGCTGAGCACCGCCTCGGCATTGGCCGGAGTCTTCACGCGCGCTTCCATGGTGACCCTGGCGTGCTTCACCACCTGCTTGATGGCCGCCGCATCTTCGCGGCCCAGGAACATGCCGAAATGGAAGCTCGGCACGATCTTGGAGAACTGGTTGAGATAGCTGCCGGTGCCGCAGGAGTAGTAGTCGATGAGTCCGCGCTGGTCGAGCCAGCTCACGATCTCCTGCTTGTCGGCCAGCGACAATCCCCCCGGATAGGGTTCGCCCCCCGAGATGGTCATGCCGATGATGAAGTCGTCGCCAGCCATCTTCCGGATGCGGCTGGCAACCTCGACGGTGAAGCGCAGCCTGTTCTCGAGCGATCCGCCCCACCTGTCGGTGCGCTTGTTGGTCAACGGCGACCAGAACTGGTCGATGAGGCAGTTGTAGCCCGCGAAGAGATCGACGCCGTCGAACCCCGCGTCGCGGTCGCGGCGCGCGGCCTCGACGAAGGCGGCAATCAGTTCCTCGACTTCGGCCTCGGTCATGGCGTGGCTGCCCCAGGGATCGTGGAAGGAGGGAACACCGGATGGCGACCAGTAGGGTTCCCAGCTGTTGTCCTGATCGCCATGCCCGCCGACATGATAGATCTGATGGATCATCACCGTGCCATGCGAATGGCACGCATCGGTGATCTTGCGGAAGTGCGGGATGACCGCGTCGCTTTCATGCAGGAAATTCCCGCGCGTCAGGATGCCGGTGCGGTGGGCTGGCGAGGGCTCGATCACGATCATCGCCGCACCACCCCGCGCCCTTTCCCGGTAGTAGCCGAAATGGCGCGGCCCCGGAATGCCCTCATGACTCATGTTGGCCGTATGGGCTCCGAAGACGATACGGTTCTTCAGCGTCTTGTGGCGCAGTTGCAGGGGCGAGAAGAGCGTTGGAAAATGTTCTGACATGTCTGGCCTCAATCGATGGGAGATCCGCCTTCCGCCCTGCGCTTCGCGACGAAGGCTTCGAGGGCATCACGAATTGCCGGGTCCATGGCCGGCGCCTGGTAGATCTGCAGCGCTTCCTGCCAGATACCTGTCGCGCGCTCCGCAGCCGTTTTTCCGCCGGCATCGAGCCACGCCCCACGGTTCTGCGTCGACGAGATCATGGGGCGGTAGAAGGCGGTTTCGAAGGTCGCGATGGTGCGCTCGGTGCCGAAAAAATGCCCGCCCGGCCCGACCGCTGCGATCTCGTCAAGCGCCAGGCTGTCCTTGGTTATACTGACAGGCTCCATGAGCTGCATCATGGTCTGGACGATCTCGCAATCAAGCACGAATTTTTCGTATGACGTGCAGAGCCCGCCTTCGACCCATCCGGCAGCATGCATGAGCAGGTGTGCCCCGGCATTCATGGCGGCGAAGACGGAGGCCGTCGATTCAAGTCCCGAGGCGAAATCCGGGATGTTCGATGCGCTGAAATTGGATGAGCGCATCGGCATCCGGTAGCGCCTTGCCATCTGGCCCCCGATCAGCGTGCAGCGATGCATGTCGGCGAGGCCATAGGCGGGTGCACCTGTCTTCATGTCCACGTTCATGGCCGCGCAGCCGTAGAGAACCGGGGCGCCCGGACGCACCAGCTGTCCCAGCGCCACGCCGAAGAGGACTTCCGCCGTGTTGAGCGCCATGGCGCTGGCAATCGTCGCCGGTGTCGACGCGCCGGCCATGACGAAGGGCGTGAGCAGCACCGGCTGGCCATATAGCGCCATGTCCATGACACCGATGGTCATGGGCACATCGTATTGCAACGGCGTGTTGGTGTTGATGATCGAGAAGACGCCCGGCCGCTCGGCGAACTGCTCCAGCGTTTCGCCGCGCGCCATGGCACACATGTTCAGGACATCGGCAATGCGCTGCCGGCTCTGGCAGAAGACATAGGGCACCTTGTCGGTGACCGTCAGCATGGCCAGCGCCGCGACCAGATGCCGGTCACGCACCTCGATGTCGAGCGGCTCGACGGGCCAGCCGTTCATCTGCACGGCGTTGAAGACCTGGGTCAGCTTCAGAAGCTCCGTGAGGTCGGACAGGGTTCCCGGCCGCCGGCCGCGCTGCAGGTCGGTGACGTTCGGCGGCCCCAGCACGGCGGCCGTGGTCATCCTGTCGTATCCGAGCGTCACGGCATGCGCCGGGTTCCGCGGCACCAGCGTGATAGACGGCGGGACCGTCGTCAGGGCATGCTCGACGATGTCCCGGCCAAGCCGGACGTGGCCCTCGGCGTCGTCGACACGCGCCCCTGCCTGGCGGAAGAGATCGCGGGCCTCCTTCACCTGACAGCGCAGGCCGATATCTTCCAGAATGCCCAGGGCGGCACGGTGGATCGCTTCCACTTCATCGTCAGAGACGAGACTGAGCGGCGGAAACGGATTCCTCAGTTGGCCCCACGGCTTCTGGACGATGTCCTGAACCCGGCGCCGCCGCCCTGACCCTGCCCGAAAGTTCACGGGTGCCGGCTTTCGGCATCGAGAAATGAATGTGTGCGCTTCACCACAGCCGCAAGGCCACGGCCGATCCCTGACGCCTCATGCTGCACGTCGCTCTCCGGCTGTCTCATGACATCACCTCGAAATGCTAGCCCTTGGCCAACCGCAGCCGCAACGGAACAAAGCGCTGACGAGTGTTGCATTTTATTCACGTTGCGCGGCAGGCCGTGATTTCGCATGATCCCACCAACGGGCCCGCAGAGGCCGGAGGGAGGGGCATGTTCAGACTCGCAGTTCGAAGACTTGCGTCCATGATCCTGATCATGTTCGTGATTTCGGTCTTGCTCTTCCTCTTCTTCGAAGGCGACAAGCTGAACCTCGCCATGCGGGTGCTGGGCCAGTACTCCACCATGGAAGGCCGGCTGCAGTGGCTTGAAGACAATGGCTACAACCGCCCCCTCGTGGTCCGCTACTTCTCCTGGCTCCTGGGTTTCATCACCGGCGACTGGAACGAGTCGGCGCAGTTCGCGACGCCGGTCTTCACCTTTCTGCTGCCGCGCCTGGCAAATACGGCCATCCTCGGCTTGTGCGTCTTCGTCTGCACTGTGGCCATCGCCCTCGTTCTGGGCGTACTGTCGGGCATCGCGGAGGCCAGCTTCCGCGACCGCGCCATCACGGTCCTGTCCGTTCTCACCACCTCGATACCGGAGTTTGCATCGGCCACATTCCTGGTAGCGGTCTTTGTCTATTGGCTGGGCTGGCTTCCGGGTTCATCCTCCTTTTCCAACGGCTTTGCCTGGAATGAACTGGTCCTGCCGGTGGCCGCATTGGTGCTCTACAACTTCGGCTACTACACCCGCATGACGCGGGCCTCGATGGCCGAGGTGATGGGCTCGCAATACATCCGCACCGCCATCCTCAAGGGCCTGCCCTACAAGCGCGTGATCGTCCGCCATGCGCTGCGCAATGCCCTCATCGCGCCCTTCACGGTTATGATCCTGCAGCTCAACTATCTGCTGTCGGGCGTGGTCGTCACCGAGGTGTTCTTTGCTTATGACGGTTATGGCAAGGCCCTCTACGACGCCGCCATGTTCGGTGATGTCTATCTCATCCTTGCCGGTGCAATGGTCGCCGTGGTGGTGGCGGTGCTGTCCCAGTTCATCTCGGACATCGGCTATACCTATCTCAACCCCCGCATCCGGTTCGCGTGAGGAGGCAGCCATGACCGATCTCGCCCAGACCGCACCGCGCCCCAGCCGCCTCCGCAAGCTTGGCCGCTCCATCGGCCTCCTGCGGGAATCGCCGATCGGAATGGTTGGCGCCTTCCTGCTCCTTTTCTGGATATTCATCGCCGTCTTTGCAGATATCCTTCCGCTGCGCGACCCGCTGGCCCAGTCGGCACCCGACCTGCTGAAGCCCATGATGTCGCCCGCACCGGACGGCGGTTACTTCTGGCTCGGAACCGACGACAAGGGCCGCGATATCCTGTCCCGCCTGTTCTATGGTTCCCGCCTCGTGCTGTTCTGGTCCGTCCTGGCAACCGTCGTTGCCTATGTGGCCGGCATGCTCATGGGCGTGGCCGCAGGCTACCGCGGCGGCTGGTGGGACGAGGTGCTCTCCTTCCTCGGCAATGTCTTTCTCGCCTTCCCCCAGATGGTTCTCTACATCGTGATCCTGTCGCAGCTCGGCCCCGACTCTCCCGTCGGCATGTGGCTCTCGTCCCAGGGCTTCAGCACGGTCTGGGTCAAGGGCCTGACAATTGTGCTCGCGGTGATGTTCGCAACCGCCCCGCAGGTGGCCCGCATCGTGCGCGGCATCGTGCTCGACCTGAAGACACGCGACTATGTCGCGGCGGCGGAAGTGCGCGGCGAGAGCCCGCTCTACATCATGATTGTGGAACTCCTGCCCAATGCCCGGGGACCCTTGATCGTCGATGCCTGCCTGCGCCTCGGCTATGTCACCATCGCCATCGCCGCGCTCGGCTTCCTGGGGCTTGGCCTGCCGCCGCCGGAGCCTGACTGGGGCAAGATGATCTCGGAAGTGCGCGGCTTCGGCGCCATGGCGGCGAACGCCATGATCTGGCCGGCGCTGGCAATCTCGTCTTTGGTCCTGGGACTCAACCTGCTGGCCGACGGCCTGCGTGAAATCTCGCTGAGGGACTGACGCCATGACCACGCCCGTCCTCGAATGCCGCAATGTCTCGATCTCCTACTACACCCGCGCCGGAGAGGTGCCGGCCGTGTATGACTTCAATCTCACGGTCAATCCCGGCGAAGCGGTCGGCATCGTGGGCGAATCCGGCTGCGGCAAGTCCACCGTCGCACTCGCCATCATGCAGTACATGGGAAAAAACGGTGCTGTGACCGGGGGAGAGATCCGCTTCATGGGCCGCGACATGCGGAGCATGAGCGCAGAGGAGCTGCGCGACATTCGCGGCTCCCGCATCTCGATGATCTATCAGGAGCCAATGGCCTCGCTCAACCCGTCCATGCTGGTTGGTGAGCAGCTCAACGAAGTCACGATGATACACGAAGGGCTCGACACGGCCACCGCCGCCGTCCGGTCAATGGAAATGCTGGATGCGGTGCGGTTGCCCGATCCCCGGCGGATCATGGAGTCCTATCCGCATCAGTTGTCGGGCGGGCAACAGCAGCGTGTGGTGATCGCCATGGCGCTTCTGTCCAATCCCCAGCTGCTTCTGCTCGATGAACCGACCACCGCACTGGATGTCACGGTCGAAGCGGGCGTGGTGGAGCTCATCAAGGACATCGCCAAGCGCTTTGGCACGTCGATGATCTACATCTCGCACAATCTCGGCCTGATCCTGGAAACCTGCGACCGCATTTGCGTCATGTATTCGGGCCAGTCGGTTGAGCTGGGGTCGGTCAAGCAGGTCTTCGACCAGATGCGCCATCCTTATACGCGCGGACTCTTCGCCTCCATTCCCCTTCCCGGCACCGACCGCTTCAGCCACCCGCTGGTTCCGATCCGCGGCCAGCTGCCGCTGCCGCGCGAACGACCCTTGGGCTGCACCTTCGGGCCGCGTTGCGACTTCTTCACGGAGGAGATCTGCAGCAGGCCGCAACACATGGAAGATGTAACAGGCGATCCCGGTCACGAGGTGCGCTGCGCGCGCTACGCCGCGATCGACTGGGACACCCACAAGCCGAAGGGCGTCACCAGCGAGCCGCTTACCCCCGGCAAGCCGGTGCTGCAGATCCGCGGCATGAAGAAGTATTACGAGATCGGCGACAATTCGCTTGCCGCGCTTTTCTCCGGCGGAAACGTACGCTACGTGAAGGCAAACGAGAAGCTCGACTTCGAGGCGCGCGAAGCCGAGACGGTCGCCATCGTGGGCGAGTCGGGCTGCGGCAAGTCCACCTTCGCCAAGGTGCTGATGGGACTCGAGGCCGCAACGGATGGCGAAGTCATCATCAATGGCGTCGACGTCGCCAGGATGCCGGTCAAGAAGCGTCCGACCGGGCTGGTCTCCAGTCTCCAGATGGTCTTCCAGAATCCCTTCGAGACCCTGAACCCCAGCCATTCCGTGGGTGCCCAGATCGGGCGCGTGCTGAAGAAGTTCGGCGTGGCGAAGACGCCAGAGGAAATCGAGGCCAAGACCTACGAACTCCTCGACCTTGTGAAGCTGCCCCGCGAGTTCGCGCTGCGCAAGCCACGGCAGCTCTCGGGCGGACAGAAGCAGCGCATCGGCATCGCGCGCGCCTTCGGCGGCAATGCCTCCGTCGTGGTGGCCGATGAGCCGGTGTCGGCGCTCGATGTCTCCGTGCAGGCGGCGGTGACCGGGCTCCTCACCGACATCCAGCGCGCCAAGCGCACCACCATGGTCTTCATCAGTCATGATCTCTCGGTGGTGCGCTACCTCGCGGACCGTATTGTCGTGATGTATCTCGGCCGCATCATGGAACAGGGCACCACCGACCAGGTCTTCGCCCCGCCCTATCATCCCTATACGGAGGCGCTGCTCTCTGCCGTGCCGATCGCCGACACCTCGGTCGAGAAGAAGCACATCGTGCTGAAGGGCGAGCTGCCCTCGCCGATGAACCCGCCGCCCGGATGTCCGTTCCAGACCCGCTGCCCCCGCAAGATCGGCGAAATCTGCGAGACCGAGTTGCCGCCCGTACAGGGCCTGGCGCCCGGCCACTCCATCATGTGTCATCTCCCCAAGGAGGAACTCCGCAAGATGGAGCCCGTCTTCAAGATCGTTCGCAAGACGGTCCGGAAGAAACGCAGCGCCGGTTGACCCTTCACGGAGGTTCCGGCAAATGGCGGGATCTGGAAGCTGGATCCTGTCATGGTGCATTCATTGAAAACGACCGGAAGTGGCGTGCGCTACATCGAGACGGGTGCTGGCGAGGCCGTTCTGCTGGTTCATGGCCGCGGCGGGGATGGGCAGCAGTGGCCGGCTGAGATCGAAGGTCTCGCCGTCCGGCACCGCGTGATTGTGGCGGTCTTGGCTGGCCAGACGCCTGCGGAAGCATCCGGCACCCTCCGCCGCCTGCTGGACGACCTGGCGGTGCCTGCGGTCACCGTCGTTTCACGCGCGGACGATGCCGGGGCGGCGCT
>JBGSNJ010000053.1:0-1893 GCA_041739715.1 Aestuariivirga sp. | reverse complement strand
TCGAGGATCGGTTCCGTCATGCAAGGTGGTGCAGGACCGATGATACGGGCTTCGGGTTCCTCAGGCAGGTCCAGCCCATTGCGCGTCACGAAGGCATCGGCTTCGTCGAGCACCGACAGATAGTTGGCGTCACCATTCGTTATGTTCCGCGCGAGATCGGGTGCGAAGCGCATGACGCCGTCTGTGAATCCTTCCGTGCGGCCCACCAGGATCATGCCGCGCGCTGCCAGCTGGCGGAAGTCGACAGTCTGGCCGCCATGGGCACCGCTTACCGCGATGGTGACATGCTCCATGCCGGCGGCAGGTGCGGCGGCATCCCACTTTCCCAGGACACCGAGCCACCATACGAAGTCGCGTCCGCGATAGCGGCGGGGCGGCCGGTCGTGCGGCCCCACCGACAGATAGACGGTCCGGCCGGCCCCCAGGAGTTCCTCGGCGATCTGGGCCCCCGAAGAGCCCGAGCCGACCACCAGGACAGCACCATCCGGAAGCTGTCCGGGAGTGCGATAGGCGGTCGAATGCATCTGCACGATGCCGGCCGAAGCGGGCACCAGCGGCGGAATGACAGGGCGTTGGAAGGCGCCGGTGGCCGCAACCACTCTCTTGGCCTCGATCGCGCCTTGCGAGGTTTCGACGCGGAAGCCGGCCCGGCCGACCATCTTGCGGACCGACATGACTTCGACTCCGCAGCGGACAGGCGCTGCAAACTTTTCGGCATAGGCGACGAAGTAGTCCGCCACCTGCTCCTTGTGGGGAAAGGCATCGGGATCGGTGCCTTCGAAGGCAAGACCCGGAAAACGGTCGTGCCAGGCCGGACCGTTGGCGACCAGCGAATCCCACCGTTCCGAGCGCCAGCGCTCGGCGATCCGGTGCCGTTCCAGCACGAGATGCGGGATACCGGCCTTGGTCAGGTGCTCGCTCATCGCCAGGCCCGCCTGGCCTGCGCCGACAACCAGCGTGTCGGTTTTCTCGACCGTCATGTCATTCGCCTTCTTGCCGCCTTTGGGTCTTGTCCCCGGACCTCGCCCGTGCAGGTCAGACTGGTGACCCGAGGTAGGATCTCCAGTAAAGCGGCGATTGGCCGGGTGGCGCAAGAACCAAGATCGTCCGCGCATGGCCGCACGCCGAAGTTGACCGTTGTTGTCCGGCGCGTCCGCGGCTAGATGGGGGTAGTCCTCCGCGGCGGTCTCATGCCCTCTTCTTCACGCCTTGCCGGCATCCTGGCCATGGTCCTGTCCATGGGCCTCTTCATCGCGAGCGACAGTGCGTCGAAATTCGCCTTCGATCAGGTGCCGGTCTTTCAGGTCGTGATGCTGCGCGCGCTGGCTGCGGCACTTCTCTGCACCGTGATCATCCTCGCCCTCGGGCAGGGCGGCGCGCTGGCCCATGCCTTCAATCCCTGGGCCCTGGCGCGCGGGCTCTGCGAGGTTGGAGCGAACCTCGGATTCACCCTGGCGATTCTGCGTTTGCCCATTGCGGATGTAACAGCCATTGCCCAGACGGCGCCGCTCTTGGTGCTGCTGGGCGCCAGCCTGATCTGGGGTGAAAGGATAGGCCCGCTGCGGCTGGTGTTGATCGGTATCGGAGTCACGGGCGCGCTCCTGGTCGCACAGCCCGGCACGACGGCCTTCTCGCCCTACGCGCTGCTTGGCTTCGTGGTGGCAGCCTGTGCGGCAACGCGCGATCTTCTCACCCGCAAGGTGCCCCCGCATGTTCCCGCACCCGTCGTGGCCTTGTCGGTCCTGCTCATCCTGACAATTGCCGGGACGCTCGGCATGGTGGCCTTCGAGACGCCGGTCATGCCCGATGCGACGAGTGCCGCCTTGCTGGTGGCGGCCGGCGCGCTGATGGTGGGCGGCCATGTCGGCGTCTTCCTCGCCTACAAGCTGGCAT
>JBGSNJ010000464.1:0-14721 GCA_041739715.1 Aestuariivirga sp. | reverse complement strand
ACGCCGGCGCAGCGGCGCTGGCCATTGCCGAGACGCTCAAGGCGCCGATCGTCACAACGACGGCCGGCAAGGGTGCGGTGCCCGCGGATCATCCGCTCTGCCTGGGCTACCGCATGGGACGTCCGGAGTGCTGGGAACTGCTGGAGAAGGCGGATGCAATTCTCTGTGCCGGATCGGAACTCTCGGAGACGGACTTCTGGAACGACAGTGTGGTGATCGATCACGATCTGATCCGCATCGACATCGACGCCGATGCGATCGCCCGGCCGCATACGGCGGAGGTGGCAATTCTCGGCGATGCGAAACTGGCGCTTGAGGCCATCGCGCAGGGCGTGTCGGCGCGCAAGGGGCCTGCCGCGGCAGAACTGCCCGAAGGCGAGGCCGATGCGCTGCGCCGCATGCTGACCAGGGTCCTGGAGACGATTCGCGATGCGTTGCCGCCGGAGACCGTGATCTGTTCCGACATGACCCAGATCGCCTATGCCGCCAACGAGGTCTTTCCGGTCTCGCAGCCGCGGACCTGGCTGCATCCGGTTGGTTTTGGCACGCTGGGTTTCGCGCTGCCCGCAGGCATTGGCGCCAAGTTCGGTGTGGGTGCGCGGCCGGTGGCGGTGATGATCGGCGACTACGGCCTGCAGTACACCATGAACGAGCTTGGCACTGCGGCCGAACACAGGCTGCCGCTGGTCATCCTCATGTGGAACAACGATGCGCTGGGCCAGATCCGCGACGACATGGTGAACAAGGGCATCCAGCCCAATGCCGTCACGCTGAAGAATCCGGACTTCCAGATGCTGGCCCGGTCCTATGGCTGCCAGGCGGCGAAGCCCGAGAGCCTTGCGGCGCTGTCGGCGGCGATCCGGACGGCTCTCGCCGCAGAAGGCCCGACGCTGATCGAGATGACGCCCCGGATGGTGAATGGATAGTGCCGTCATCTTCGACGTCGATGGCGTTCTCCTCGATCTAACGCCCGCGGAGGAAGAGGGGTTCTTCGTTCCCTTTGCGCGGCGGTACGGGCTCACCGGCCTGTCACGCGACTGGGACAGCTATCGCACCCGCAACGATGAGGACATCATCGCCGAGATTCTCGAGGTCAATGGTCTGGCGCTCTCGGACCGCGATGCGGTGATTGCCGACTATCTGGGTGTGATGGCAGAGGGACTTCGCGAGAGGCGCTTCAGCCCGGTTGAGATCACAGGTGCCCGCGCATTGCTGCAATCGCTGCACGGCCGCCATGCCATTGGCATCGCGACCGCCAACCTGCTGGCCGCGGCGCGCCTCCGCCTCATCCATGCCGGGCTTTGGCAATGGGTCGAAGGCTATGCCTTCGGTGCGGAAGGCGGCGGCCACAAGCGCGAGACGGTTGCGCGGGCGATCGCTGCCACCGGGCTTCCAAGGTCACGCATTGTCTATATTGGCGACAATATCAACGATGTCGTGGCCGGGCTTGAAAACCGTGTCCACTTCATCGGTTTTGCGGTGGATGGCGCGCGGCGAGATCGCCTGTCTGCGGCCGGTGCGAAACACACAAGCGGCGACCATGCCACCACGCGTGACATGATCACCCGCCTGCTTTCGAAGGATTGAGGGGCCGGAGATCCGGGGGAGGGCGCCAGCCCCTCGGGCAGCGGAGGAGCTGCCGTGCTTACATCGGCGGCATGATCACGGCGTCGATCACATGGATCACGCCGTTGTCGGCCACGATATCGGCCTGCACCACCTTGGCGTCGTTGACCATCACGCCGTTGGTGCCGTTGACCTTGATCTCGCCACCCTGGACGGACTTGGCCATGGTTTCCTTGCCCGCCACGTCAGCTGCCATCACCTTGCCCGGAACGACATGGTAGGTCAGGATCGCGACGAGCTTGTCCTTGTTCTCGGGCTTCAACAGGTCCTCGACCGTGCCGGCCGGGAGCTTGGCGAAGGCTTCATCGCTGGGCGCGAAGACGGTAAAGGGGCCAGCGCCCTTCAGGGTGTCAACAAGGCCCGCAGCCTGAACGGCGGCGACCAGAGTTTTGAAGCTGCCGGCGCCGACAGCGGTGTCGACGATATCGGCGGCGAAGGCCTGCGAGGTGGCGACAAGGCTGGATACGGCGATGGCGCCTGCGGCAAGAAGGTTACGGAAGCTGCGCATTGTAGTCCCTTTTGGTTGTGGGGTTGCAGATGGTTCTACGCCGGGGCCGGGAATGCGGTTCGCGCGGCCGGGTTCACAATAAGTTTTTCAGGCTTTGATGATCCGTCTCAGGTCTGACATATTCCTGAAGACATCTGAATCATCTCCCGCGTTCCGCAAGGTTTCCAAGGCTCATGAGCGAAGACAACCAACTTGCCCTGCTGAAGAGCCGGAGTTTCCTGCCGCTGTTCCTTACCCAGGCGATCAGCGCCTTCAACGACAACGCCCTGCGCAACGGCATCGCCATCCTGATCACTTTCGACCTGGCGGTGCGGCATGGCTGGAACGCCACGCTCTTCGTGCAGGCCGGCACGGCGCTGTTCATGCTGCCCTACTTCATGTTCTCGGCCATCGCCGGTCAGCTGGCCGACAAATTCGACAAGGCCATGCTGGCGCGTCGCATCAAGATCTTCGATCTGGCTGCCATGGTCTTCGGTGCGCTCAGCCTGTGGCTCGAGAACCCCTTCATGCATCTGATGGTGCTGTTCCTCGCCGGCACGACCGCCGCCTTCTTCGGCCCTATCAAATACGGGATCCTGCCGCAGTACCTGAAAAGGCAGGATCTCATTGGCGGCAATGCGCTGATCGAGCTCGGCACCTTCGTCACCATCCTGCTGGGCACCATGTTCGGCGGCTTCCTCGTCCTGCACGACACCGGCCGGCTGGTGCTGGCCGGCACCATCGTGGCCCTGGCGCTGATCGCGCTCTTCGCCGCCTTCCGCATGCCACCGGCGCCGGGACAGCCCAGCCTCGCCTTCGACTGGAACGTGCCGCGCCAGACCATGAAGCTGCTGGGCTATGCGCATGAACGAATCGACGTATTCTGGTCGGTGCTCGGCGCATCGTGGTTCTGGTTCCTCGGCACCGCCATCCTGGTGCAGTTCCCGATCTTCACGAAGGATATCCTTCTCTCCAACGACTATGTGGCCAACATCTTCATCGCCACCTTCACCATCGGCATCGGCGCCGGTTCGATGCTCACCAATAGGCTGCTGGGCGGTCAGGTTTCGGCGCGCTACACGCCGATCGCCGCCATCATGATGACGGTCTTCCTCGTCGATCTCTATTTCTCTTCCGGCACCGTCAACGAACTCTTTGCCGGCACGACCATGAACACGGCAGGAGAGCTCTTTTCGCATTGGGCCGGGTGGCGCACCGGTTTCGATCTCTTCATGGTGGCCTTCTTCGGCGGCATCTATGCCGTGCCGCTCAACGCCATCATGCAGCAGCGCTCCAACCCGACACGGCGGGCGCGGGTCATTGCCGCCAACAACGTGATCAATGCGGTCTTCATGATCGCGGCAACACTGATCTCGGTGGTGCTGCTGCAAATCATGACGCCGCGCGGGCTGTTCCTCTGCCTGGCCATCGCCAATGGCTTTGTCGCCGTGTGGATTTGCCGCCTGCTGCCGCAGGAGTTCGTGGCCAGCATCGCCCGCCAGGTCTTCAAGCTGCTCTACCGCGTGGAGGTGAAGGGCATCGAGAACTTCAATGCCGTAGGCCGCAAGGCGGTGATCGTCGCCAACCATACGTCATTCCTCGATGGCCCGATCCTGTCGGCCTATCTGCCGGAGCGCTGCGGCTTTGCGATCAATACCAACATGTCGAAACGCTGGTGGGTAAAGCCGGCGCATTTCCTCTTTGACATGGTGCCGATCGATCCGACCAATCCCCTGGCGATCCGGACCTTGGTGGAAGAGGTCAAGAAGGGCCGCAAGATCGTCATCTTCCCGGAGGGCCGCATCACCGTCACCGGCACGCTGATGAAGGTCTATGAGGGTCCTGGCGCCATTGCCCAGATGGCCAATGCCGCCGTCCTGCCGGTGCGCATCGACGGGGCGCAGTTCTCGCCCTTCTCGCGCCTGCGCGGCAAGGTGCGCCTGCGCTGGTTTCCCAGGATCACGCTCACCTTTCTGCCGCCGGTGCGCTTCGATCCGCCCGAAGGCCTCAAGGGGGCCGCACTGCGCGAGCATCAGGCCGATCGCCTCTATGACGTGATGACCGACATGGTCTTCCGCACCTCCAACATCGACCAGCCGCTGTTCGATGCGCTGATCGATGCGCGGCACACCCATGGCGGAAGCCACGAGATCATCGAGGACATCCAGCGCCAGCCGGTCACCTATAATCGGCTGATCATGGGTTCATTCATCCTCGGCCGCCGCATTGCCGCTGCGTCGCAGGGGCAGCCGCAGGTCGGTGTCCTTCTTCCCAATGCCGCAGGAACCCTGGTGACGCTCTTCGGCCTCTATGCCTATGGCCGCGTGCCCGCAATGCTCAATTTCTCCACGGGTGCGCTCAACATGGCGGCGGCCTGCTCGGCAGCGCAGATCTCCACCATCGTGACATCGCGGCGATTCATCGAGATGGCAGAGATGGAGGAGGCGCTGAGGATCGTTTCCGAGGGACGCAAGATCATCTATCTGGAGGATCTCCGCCAGTCGCTGACCCTGGGCGACAAGCTCTACGGACTATGGGCTAGGCACTTCGCGAAGACCGCCTTGAGGCTGGCAGGCGCCACGCGCGATGCCCGCACGCCGGCGGCGATCCTTTTCACGTCGGGCTCGGAAGGCGTGCCCAAGGGCGTTGTGCTGTCGCATCGCAACCTCAACGCCAACCGCTATCAAGCCGCGGCGCGCATCGCCTTTACGGCGCAGGACATTGTCTTCAATGCGCTGCCCATGTTCCATGCCTTCGGGCTGACCGGCGGCTCCCTGCTTCCGGTGCTGGCAGGTGTCCGTACCTTCTTCTATCCCTCGCCGCTGCACTACAAGGTGGTTCCGGAACTCTGCTACGACACCAACGCAACCATCCTGTTCGGCACCGATACCTTCCTCATGGGCTATGCCCGCAATGCCCATCCCTATGACTTCTTCAACTTGCGCATGGTCGTAGCAGGCGCCGAGCGGGTGAAACCCGAGACCCGCGAGATCTGGATGGAGAAATTCGGCCTGCGCATCCTCGAAGGCTACGGTGCGACCGAGTGTTCGCCGGTCATTGCAGTGAACACGCCGATGCACTTCAAGACCGGAACGGTCGGACGCCTGCTCGACCAGGTCCAGTACCGCCTCGAGCCGGTGGAAGGCATCACCGAAGGCGGTCGGATCTTCGTGAAAGGTCCCAACGTGATGCTGGGCTATCTGCGCGCCGACAATCCCGGCGTGCTCGAGGCGCCGCCGGACGGCTGGTACGACACAGGCGATATCGTCAGCGTCGATGACCGCGAGTTCGTCACCATCCTTGGCCGGGCCAAGCGCTTCTCCAAGATCGCAGGCGAGATGGTGTCGCTGTCCTCTGTCGAATCCAAGGTGCAGGCGGCCTTCCCGGATCAGCAGGCGGCTGTGGTGGCGGTGCCCGATGCCAAGAAGGGCGAGCAGCTGGTGCTCTTCACCACCGATGCGAAGCTGGAGCGCAAGACTCTGTCCGATGCGCTGAAGGCCGCCGGCGCCACAGAACTGATGATTCCGAAGACCATCATCGCGGTCAAGGAGCTTCCGGTTCTGGGGTCGGGCAAGACGGACTATGTGTCGCTCAACCGCATGGCACGGGAGCAGGTGAAGCCGTGAGGCTGGCGCTCGACGCCGATGATCGCGTTCGACTGGAAGGCCGCGAGGGCAAGGCGATGCAGCTGGCCATGCGGCTGGTGGTGCAGGCGGCCCAGAACCTGGATGCCGAGCGGCTGATCCCGGTCACCTTCGCCCATGTCGATGCCTGCTTCTACACGGGGCAGGCCCATGTCGACTTCGTGCGCTTCCTGCTGGAGAATGGCGCGCGGCTTTCGATCCCGACCTGGACCAACAATGGCGTGGTGAGCCTGGCTGATCCGACGCTCAGGCCGGCGGCGGAAGATCCTGAGTTCGTGGCCGGCGCGGGCGAGGTGATGCGGCTCTATGCTGAACTGGGGTGCGTGCCGACCTGGACCTGCGCGCCCTACCAGCTGCCCGGCGGTCCGAAGCTGGGCGATCACATCGCGGTGGGAGAGTCGAACGCGGTCTCCTATTACAATTCCGCGGTGGGCGCGCGCACCAACAAGTACGGCGACTATCTCGATGTCGCATGTGCGCTGGTCGGCAAGGCGCCATTTGCCGGACTTCACACCGATGAGGGCCGCAAGGCCCGGCTGCGGTTTGCCTGCGAAGACCTGCCGGACGCCTGGCGGCGCGAGGACATTTTCGCCCATCTGCTGGGCCATCACGTGGGCCGCATCGCCGGGCGGCGCGTGCCGGTGATGACGGGGCTGCCGGCAGAGTCAACGGCCGACAATCTGAAGGCCATCAGTTCCGCCGTGGCGGCCTCCGGCGGCGTCGAACTCTGGCATGGGGTGGGCATCACGCCCGAGGCACCCTCGCTCGATGCGGTGTTTGGCGGTGGAGACTGCCATCGGGTCACCGCCGAGGACCTGACGATGGCCCATCGCGACCTCTCGACCGCGCGCGATGGCCCGCTTGACGCCGTTGCTCTGGGCACGCCGCATTTCTCGATCAGCGAGTTCGCAGACCTCGTGCTGCTTCTCGATTGCCGGAAGACCAAGCCGGGGTTGGTCTTCCTGGTTTCGACCAGTCGGGCGGTACGCCAGATGGCGGCGGCCAAAGGCTGGATCGCCGAACTTGAACGGGCGGGCGTGGAAGTGCCGGTCGATGTCTGCACCTATTATTCGCCGCGGGTGCGCGGCATACGTGGCCGCATCATGAGCAACGCCGCGAAGTGGGCCTACTACGCACCGGGCATGCTGGGCGTGGAGGTGGCCTTCGGTTCGCTGCGCGAATGCGTGGAGAGTGCGGTGCGCGGCGAGGTCTGGCGCGATCCCGCCTTGTGGATCAGGCCATGATCCGGTCCCGCGTGCTGAAAGCGGCTGCCGCGGAGGGGCCGGTCCTGATCCTCGACGCGCCCTTGAGTTTCTGGGGCGCCTTCGAGCCCCGCAGCGGCGTGATCCTCGACGTGCATCATCCGCAGCGTGGCGCCTGCCTCGCCGGCACCATCCTGCTGATGCGCGAGAGCAAGGGTTCGGGCTCGGCGCCCGGTGGCATTGCCGAGGCCATCCGCCTCGGCACGGCCCCGGCGGGCATCATCCTCGTAACGCCTGACATCAACCTGGCCGTGGGGGCGGAGGTGGCCGAAACACTCTATGGCCGCGGCTGTGCCGTCGTGTCTGTTTCCGAAGACGATTTCATCTCCCTTTGCCGCGCGGCGCGGCTGGGCATTTCCGTCACAGGTGAAATCCGCGCCGAAACCGTGTAACAGGCGGTCCGGAATCGGAACAGGTGAATCCATGCGCTTTGCGAAGGTGACTCAGCGGCTTGCCGGGCTGGGTTCGGAGAAGTGGGCCGTGCATATCGAAGGCCGGCGTCGGGCCGACCTTGGGGAGCCCATGATCTTCCTTTCGATCGGTGAACCTGACGCGCCCCCGCCAGCGGCCATCTTCGATGTGGCCGAGCGTCAGATGCGGGCCGGTCGCACCCGCTATTCCAACGGACGCGGCGAACCCGATGTCCTGCGTGCGCTGTCGCGCCTCTATACCGAACGGACCGGCAGGAGCATCTCCACCAGCCAGTTCCTGTTTCTGCCGGGTACGCAGACGGCGCTCTACGTGGCCATGATGGTGCTGGTGGAGCTTGGCGACGAAGTGCTCATGGCCGATCCCTACTACGCCACTTACGAGGGGGTGATCGCGGCGGCTGGCGGTATTGCCGTTCCAGTCCGGGTCGATCCGGATCATGGCTTTCATCTGAAGGCCGCGGCCCTCGAGAAGGCGATCACGCCGAAGACTCGCGTGCTGCTGATGAATACGCCGAGCAATCCCACCGGCGCCGTCTTCACGCGAGAGGAAATCGCCCGGATCGGCAAGGTCTGCGAGCAGCACGATCTCTGGATCATCTGCGACGAGGTCTATGCATCGCTCACCTACGGCAATACGGTCTTCGCTTCGCCCTTCGACAGGGCGGAACTGGAGAAACGCACCGTCGTGGTGTCCTCGGTGTCGAAGTCTCATGCCATGCCGGGGTTCCGCTGCGGCTGGATCGCTTCGTCCGAGGAATTCTGCGCGGCGGCCCTTCCGGTGAGCGAAACCATGCTCTTCGGTTCACAACCCTTCCTCGAGGATGCAACCGCTTTCGCACTGGACAACCATTTTTCGGAACTGGATGCCATGAAGCACGCCTATGAGCGCCGGGCGCAGGTCCTGGTGGAAGGCCTGCGGGCATCGAAGACGGTCTCGGCCCGCATGCCCGAAGGTGGCATGTTCGTCATGGTGGACGTGCGCAAGACCGGGCTCTCCGGTCGGGCCTTTGCCGAGCGCCTGCTGGCCGAAGAGAATGTCGTGACCATGCCCGGCGAGAGCTTTGGAGCAGGCGGGGCCGGTCATCTGCGGGTGGCGCTGACCGTGGATGAATCGCAGATTGCCGAAGCTTGCCGCCGGATTGCCCGTCTGGCCGATCGCCTTTGCTAATTGTACAGTGATTTCAAAGGCCTCTGTGCCGCTTTGGAGCGCAGAATTAACGGTTGATGAACAAACTGTTAAGCTTTATGTCACGCGCGTGGCAGTAAAGTGATTCATAAGTTCAACCATTGCTGCAAACCTTTGCGGGGTATCGACGTGGGTTCTACAGTTCAGGCGGATGCCAAATTCCTCCGCCGTGTTTTTCTCGGCCTGGTTCTCTTGACCTTGGCCACTGGCTTTCTGGCAGGCCTGACGACGGTGCAGGCCATGACCGACAAGACCGGGACCTGCGTCCTGCTCTGCCAATAGGGCGCCATGGCGGAGACCGGGCTCGCGGGCCTCTCCGCCCCTTCCATCGCGGATTTCGAACGGCTCGCCGCCGAGGCCTTTGATGGGCTTCCGGCCGACTTTCGTGCGCTTTGCGGCAATATCGTGATCCAGGTGGAGGACTTTCCGACCGATGAGGTCCAGGCCGAGATGCGGGCCGGCCCCTTCGATCTCTTGGGGCTCTTCCAGGGCATCGGCCTGGCGCAGGATCAGGCAGTGCCGGAAACTGGCCGTCTGCCCAACATGGTCTTTATCTATCGCCGGGCAATCCTCGACTACTGGGCCGAACACGCGGAAACCCTAGGCGTCATCGTCACCCATGTCTTGGTGCATGAGATCGGACATCATTTCGGCCTGTCCGACGACGACATGTATGCCATCGAGCGGCGTGCGGGATGACGCCGGACCAGGAAGAATCCCGCCGCATCCTCGAGCGCATGGAACGCGAACGCGAAAAACTGTTCCACGCCACGCCGACCGCCGACAATGACGATGATCCGATCGAACGGCTGGGCAAGCGCATCGCCCGCATTCTCGGTCCACTGATTGCCGTCGGCCTGATGGCCTATCTCTTCCTGACATATCTGGGTTGACAAGGCCCGGCACCGGAATGGGCGCTGATGTTGCGCCCCTGCCGCCCCGCCTGTATGAAGCCCCGCCATGACCAGTGTATTCATCGATGGTGAAGCCGGGACAACCGGGCTGCAGATCCGCGACCGGCTGAAGAGCCGGCCGGACGTGACACTCGTGTCGATCGATCCGGATCGCCGCAAGGATCCCTCCGCCCGGCGCGAGTTGCTGAATTCCGTCGATATCGCCATCCTGTGCCTGCCGGACGATGCGGCCCGGGAGGCGGTGGCCCTGGTCGATCCGGCCTCGAAGACCCGGCTGATCGATGCCTCCACCGCCTTCCGCGTGGCCGAAGGCTGGGCCTATGGCATGGCCGAAATGTCGGAGGCGCACCGCGCCCAGATCGCCGCGTCATCCCGCGTGGCGAATCCCGGCTGCTATCCGCAGGGGCTCATTGCCCTTGTCCGTCCGCTGATCGATGCGGGGATCATGTCGGCGGATTATCCCGTCACCTACAACGCGGTGTCCGGCTATTCGGGCGGCGGCAAGAAGATGATCGAGTCCTACGAGGCCGCCGCCTCGACTGCCATTCCCTATCTGCCTTATGGTCTGACATTCGCGCACAAGCATCTGCCCGAAATGCAGCGCTACGCCATGCTGGCGCATGCACCGGTGTTTCAGCCCGCGGTCGGCAACTATGCCCAGGGCATGCTGGGCGCGGTGCCTGTGTTCGGCGAACTTCTCGTCAAGCGCGCCACGGGCGAAGCGGTCCGCGACTGCCTGGCCGAGACCTATGATGGATCGCCCGTCATCGAGGTTGCACCATATGCCGAGATCGAGCGCTTGGAGTCGATCAGCCCCGAGGTGCTCAACAATACCAACCGCATGCGGCTGCACGTGTTCAGCAACGAGCTGCGCGGACATCTCCTGCTGATGGCCATCTACGACAATCTTGGCAAGGGCGCTTCCGGAGCGGCCGTACAGAATCTCAACATCATGATCGGTGCGGAGGAAACGCTCGGCACCGATCTCACCCAGGCATCCTAGAGAGGTCCCATGCAGAAGTTCGAAACCCTCACAGGTGTGGCAGCGCCGCTCAACATCGTGAACATCGACACCGACATGATCATCCCTAAGCAGTTTCTAAAGACCATCAAGCGGACGGGCCTCGGCAAGTCGCTGTTCTTCGAGATGCGCTACACCCAGGATGGCAAGGAGATCGCGGATTTCGTGCTCAACCAGCCGGCCTACCGAAAGGCCGAGATCCTCGTGGCTGGCGACAACTTCGGCTGCGGCTCGTCGCGCGAACATGCGCCCTGGGCCCTGCTTGACTTCGGCATCCGCTGCGTGATCTCGACGAGCTTCGCCGACATCTTCTACAATAACTGCTTCAAGAACGGCATCCTGCCGATCAAGGTTTCGCCCGAAGACCTGAAGAAGCTGATGGACGATGCCGAGCGGGGATCGAATGCCACGCTCACCATCGATCTGCCAAAGCAGGAAATCCGTGGCCCCGATGGCGGCGTGGTGACGTTCGATCTCGATCCCTTCCGCAAGCACTGCCTGCTGAATGGACTGGACGACATCGGCCTGACCATGGAGAAGGCCGCGTCGATCGACAGCTACGAAAAGAAACAGTCCGCCGCCCAGCCCTGGCTCTAGGCCTTGGACTCGATCTTCAATACGGTCCTGCCGGTCTTCGGCATGATCGTGCTCGGCTATGGCTTCACGCGTGTCGGCGTTTTCAACGCAGCAGCCGGCAAGGGCATCACGCTCT
Organism: Aestuariivirga sp.; assembly: GCA_041739715.1. Lineage (GTDB taxonomy): Bacteria > Pseudomonadota > Alphaproteobacteria > Rhizobiales > Aestuariivirgaceae > Aestuariivirga. The sequence continues at coordinate 3,438 of JBGSNJ010000464.1, read as the reverse complement.
TCGTCTTCAATGTCGCCATTCCGGCGCTGCTGTTCAAGACAGTGGCCGCCATGGAGCCGCAGAGCGGTTCCCCCTGGGGCCTGTGGGTTGTCTTCTTCGGCGGGCTCGCCATCACCTGGATGGTTGCGGCCTTCGTGTCGCGGTTCTTTGACGGCCTGAATGTCAGCGGCGGCGCTTCGACGTCGATGGCGGCCGGCTTCGGCAATCTGGCGCTGCTGGGCACGCCGCTCGCCCTGGCCCATTTCGGCCAGAATGCAGTGATCCCGCTGGGCATGATCCTGTCGATCCACGCGCCAGTCCTGTGGTTTGCGGCCATGCTTCATCGCGAGATCGCGCGGCACTCCGGATCCTTTTCCATGAAGCGCACCGCGCGCGAGCTGGTGGTCAATCTCGCGACCAATGCCATCGTGCTGGCCCTGGTCGCCGGCAGCCTGTGGCGCAGCACCGGCTTCTCGCTTCACCCGATCGCCGTCACCATGCTCGACATGCTGGCCGATGCCAGTGTCCCGACGGCGCTGTTCGCGCTGGGCGTGTCGCTGGCCGGCTATTCTCTGAAGGGTGCCTGGAGCGGCATGTTCGCGATCATCGGCCTCAAGATGGTGCTGATGCCCGTGCTGGTGTTCCTGGCCTGCCGCTATGCCGTGACGCTGCCGCCCTTCTGGGTGAAGATCGCGGTGCTCTTCGCCGCGATGCCGACGGGGGCCAATGCCTTTCTCTTCTCGCAGCGCAACGAGGAGGCTGTGGCCGAAGTCTCGGGCGCCATTGCATTGGGTACGGGACTTGCGGCGATTTCCGCCTCGGTGCTGCTCTATCTCATGGACACTAATGTCATCTGATCCCTTTGCAGCGTCAGCCTCCCGCGTGTAAGGGGCTGCATGCGTCACTTTACCTTCCGCCACCAGCCGCCGTCTCCGCTCAGGACAGCCATCCTCGGCGGTCTTGGGGCCATGCTGGCGGTTGCAGCCATCGGGCTCACGCAAGACCTGGCAGGCCTGACCATGCTCTTCGCACCGTTGGGCGCCACCTGCGTCCTTGTCTTCGGGGTACCGGCCAGCCCACTGTCGCAACCCGTGAACGTCGTCCTCGGTCATGCGCTGGCCGGGGTCATCGGGGTCGGCGCCCATCTGGCCTTGCCGGACAGTGTCTGGATCGCTGCCGTCGCCGTGGGCCTGGCCATCACCGGAATGGCGATTTTCCGCGTTACCCATCCGCCGGCGGGGGCGACCGCCTTGGTCTCCTATGCCGGTGCACAGAGTGCAGCCTTCCTTGCATTTCCCATCCTCTCCGGTGCCGTGGCGCTGGTCCTGCTGGGCGCGGCCTATCACCGGCTGACCGGCACGACCTATCCCGCCAAGCCCCCGGAGCGTGCTTGATTTTGGACGGCAATGGGTCCATTTTCCGCGCGGCTTTAAACCTTCAAGGAGTCACATGGCCAAGGAAGAACTGCTGGAATTCGAAGGCACCGTTACCGAACTTCTGCCCAACGCGACGTTCCGCGTGAAGCTCGACAACAACCATGAAATCATTGCCCACACCGCCGGAAAGATGCGCAAGAACCGTATCCGTGTCCTGGCCGGCGACCGTGTCATGGTCGAAATGACGCCCTACGATCTGACGAAGGGCCGGATCAACTACAGGTTCAAGTAGCACCCGATGGCCGAGAGTCCCGTCAAGCTCGTTCTGGCCAGCGCCTCGCCGCGGCGGCTGCAACTGCTCGAGCGCATAGGACTCGTTCCCGACCTTCTCAATCCGGCCGATATCGACGAGACGCCCCGCAAGCGCGAGACACCGCGCGCGCATTCGATCCGCCTCGCTGGGGAAAAGGCGACCGTGGCGCTGGATATGCCGCAGGTGCGCGCGCTCGGACCGAACATCTTCCTGCTTGCCGCCGATACCGTCGTCGGGCTTGGGCGCAGAATCATCCCGAAAGCGGAGACCGAGGACGAAGCACGCGACTGCCTGTCGCTGCTCTCGGGGCGGTCGCACTGGGTCTATTCGACCGTGGTGCTGGTGGCGCCGGGCCGCCGCACGTCGAGGCGCTGTGTCGAGACCAAGGTTCGCTTCAAGCGCCTGTCGCGCGAGGATATCGACAGCTACATCGCATCGGGGGAATGGCGCGGCAAGGCCGGCGCCTATGCTATCCAGGGCCGTGCGGAGGCCTTCGTGCGCATGCTGACCGGATCGCATTCGGCCGTTGTCGGGCTGCCGCTCTACGAGACGGTCCACCTTCTCGAAGGCGCGGGCTACCCGGTGTTTCACAGCTGGATGACGGGAGCCGGCGCTGAAGCGCCATGACAGATCCGGTCCGCCTGAGGCCGAAGCGGCCATGTCCGATCTGCAGCAAGCCGTCGCAACAGAAGTTCCATCCCTTCTGCTCGAATCGATGCGCCCAGATCGATCTCAGCCGTTGGCTCGGCGGTCACTATGCGATTCCTGCGGTCGAAGCGGAGGTTGATCGAACCGAGAACTCCGACGAGAGCTAGCCGACCGGATCGCCGAGAAGATCGATCACCGCCTTGACATGTTCCAGGGCCCACTTGAGGCGTTCCCTGTCGGATGGCTGTACCTCCTTGGGATCGACACGGCTGGATGGCGGCGTACCGCGCGCGATATCCAGAAGCTGCTGACCGAGAATGATACCGAGGAGGATCCTGTGCGCTTCGAGGATCCGTTCCAGCTGGCGCTGGGGGATGTCAGCCCGCCCGCGAAGGGCTTCCAGCCGTGCCGCTGTCGAGCGTTCGGACAACCCGTGGCGCAGCGCAAGGACGCGTGCACCGGAAAAAATCGGAAGAATGCCGCCGCGCTTCAGATCCATGCGGCCGTCTTCATCCAGCTTGAACCGGCCGAACCAGCCGATCGATGGCTCGATGGCCGCCGCATTCATGGTCATCAGCTTCAGAAATCCAGGCGACTGCATGGCGGCGGCGATGGCGTCGCGCCGCAACTCATCCGCCAGCTGCACGTCGCCATGGACGGGAAGCGCATCGAAGAAGATATCGGCATTCAGGATGTCCTTGGGATCCGAGCGCGACAGCCAGCCTGACACCTGTCTCCGCCAGGCCTCGCCCGATCGCCGCCAGTTCTCCATCTTGGCCATGACGCCACCCTTGCAGAGCGGCACGCCGATTTCGTCGAGAATGGCGTTCATGCGGGCAGCCATCGCCGCCAGCCAAACCTCGCCTTCCCCGTCAAAGATGATGGCATTGTCCTGATCCATGGCGAGCAGGCTTTCGCCGCGCCCGGCGGATCCGAGGACCATCACCGCATAGCGCAGCTTCGCGGGCCTTGGCTCGGCCATCTCGCGTTCTGCGATTTCCGCCGCGCGAGCGGTGAGGCTGCAGACCTCGCCTGAGATGATGCCGGCGATGTCGCGCGGATCGACATCTTCGTCGACCAGCGCGCGGGCGGCATCGGCAAGCTTGCGCCAGACGATGGCCA
>JBGSNJ010000461.1:0-3243 GCA_041739715.1 Aestuariivirga sp. | reverse complement strand
GCCGTTCGCCGGCCAGCACCAGCATGGCGCCATGCACGGCGGTTGCAGCACTCGCCCGGGCCGCGGCCCATGTCTGCGCGGTGATCGGGCAGGATCCGTCGCCCAGGTGGTAGCCGCACTGGCCCACGACGCTGTCGGGGTAGGAGACCGGCGGCAGGGTCGACCGGCCGAGGGCAAAGACATTCGCGGAGGGGCTTGCGGCGGCATCCGGAATGCGCCGCCAGCGTTCCCAGACGGTCGAGAGGAACTGGATGTAGCGACGGTCATGCACGGTGGCCAGCGTGTCGCCGAAGATCTCGGGCGGCGCCACGATCCGGCTTCCCGCCTGACGTACGCCCGCGAGCAGCATGTCGATCCGCTCGGGCCGTTCCGGAATGGGCTGCGGCTTGCCCGACACGATGAATTCGCGGGGCGCATGCGTGCGTTGCGTTTCGTCCAGAACGGTGATCACCGGTTTGAAGTGCCCCTCGATCCTCTGCTAAGAGCGGCTGTCCCGCATCCCCTCATTGAAGGCGAATCCGCGCATGTCCGCAACCGCTTCCCTGCCCCAGCATATTCATTCAACCGGCCAGCTTCCAAAAGTGGCCTGGGCGAAGGGCAGCTATGTCCATGACGTCGACGGCAAGCGCTACATCGACGGCTCGGGCGGTCCCGCCGTCTACTGCATCGGGCATTCGAACGAAGAGGTGAACGATGCGATCAGGCAGCAGCTCGACCGTATCGCCCATGGCTATCGCTACAACTTCACCTCCGACGCGCTGGAGGAACTCACCGACATCATCCGCCAGCGCTGCGGCGGGACCCTGAACCACATGGTCTATGTCACCGGCGGTTCCGAGGCGGTTGAATCCTGCCTGAAACTCGCGCTGCAGTATCATGCCGCGCGCGGCGAGATGAGCCGGCGTCGCTTCATCGCGCGCGAACGGTCGTGGCATGGCAATACGCTGGGGGCGCTGTCGGTCTCGGGTTTCCTTGAGCGCAAGAAGGCCTTCGAGGGGTCGCTGCTGGACGTCTCGCACCTTTCGCCTGCCAATGCCTATCGTCCCGTTGCGGGCGCGACGGCCGAGACGGTTGACGAAGCCTGCGCGAAGGAACTCGAGGACGAGATCCTGCGGGTCGGTCCGGAGAAGGTCTGCGCCTTCATCTTCGAGCCCGTCGTGGGAGCCGCCGGCGGCTGCGTGCCGGCGCCTCCCGGCTATGCGAAGCGGGTCCGCGAGATCTGCGACCGCCATGGCGTGCTGATGATCGCGGACGAGGTCATGTGCGGCGCGGGCCGCGTCGGCACCTGGCGGGCGCTGCAACATGACGGCGTCGAGCCCGACATCATGTCTGTGGCCAAGGGTCTTGCCGCCGGTTACCTGCCGCTGGGCGCAGCGATCTATACCGACACGGTGGCCGATGCGATCCATGGCAAGCATGGCGCGCCGATGACGGGGCACACCTTCACCGGCCATACCGCCTGCTGCGCGGCTGGCGTTGCCGTGCAGCGCATCGTCGCACGCGAGAAGCTGGTTGAACGCGTGCGCGCCAACGGCCCCAGGCTCACGGCCTTGATGACCGATGCCCTTGCCGGTGTCGATGCAGTTGGTGACATCCGCGGCCGCGGCTACTTCCAGGCCATCGAACTGGTCGCAGATCGCGCGACGAAGACTCCCTTTCCGGCTGAGCGCAAGCTCTTCATGAAGATACGTCAGAAGGCCTTCGACAATGGGCTCATCTGCTATCCGGTGGGCGGTAATGCCGACGGCGTCAACGGCGACGTCGTGATCCTGGCACCGCCCTACAACGTAAACGATGCCGAACTGACCGAGATCGTCGACAAGACGGCCCTGTCGATCAGGCAGGTCCTGGCGGCGGAAGGTCTGGGCTAGGGCCGCCCAGCAGATTGACGATGACGAGGGTTCCCGGGTTCAATCCTACCTCAAGCAGGCCAGGGCAGTGACCAGGTCTTCACATTGGTGAAGAACTTCATGGCCTCCATGACGCCTTCCTTGATGCCGTTGCCGGAGTCCTTGATGCCGCCGAAAGGCGACATTTCGATACGATAGCCGGGCACTTCCCAGATGTTCACGGTGCCAACCTCGAGGCCTTCGATGAAACGCGTGATGCGCGGCAGGCTGTTGGTGCAGACGCCGGAGGAGAGGCCAAACGGCGTGGAGTTGGAAATGCGGATCACTTCGGCATCGTCGTTGGGCACGCGCACGATGGGGATGACCGGCCCGAAGGTCTCTTCGAAGACCAGCTCCGAAGTATGCGGCACGAAGTCGACGGTGATGGGCGGCAGGACGGCGCCCTTGCGGCCCGGATCGTAGAGCACCTTGGCGCCCTGTTCTGCCGCCTTGTAGACGCGCGCCTCGAAAGTCCTGGCGGCCTGCTCGTGAACCACGGTGCCGAGGTCGGTTTCCGGATCCATGGGATCGCCGAACTTGATCGTCCTGGCCTTGGCCAGGACCAGCTCGACGAAGCGGTCGGCGATGCGCTCCTGCACCAGGATGCGCTTGACCGCCGTGCAGCGCTGGCCGGAGTTTCGCGTCGAACCGGCCACTGCCAGTTCGGCTGCCTTGTCGAGATCGCTGTCGGAGAGATCGTCCAGCACGATCAGCGGATCGTTGCCGCCGAGTTCAAGTGCTGCGCGCTTGTAGCCCGCCTTGGCCGCGATGAGCTTGCCGACGCGCACGCCGCCGGTGAAGGTGATGACGCTGATCTTGTCGTTGGTCACCATCTCGTCGCCGATCTGGTCGGGCCAGCCGGTCACCACCTGGAACATCTCGGGCGGCAGGCCGGCTTCGTAGAGGATGTCGGCCAGCGCGATGGCGGTGAGCGGCGTCAGCTCGGTGGGCTTGCAGACCACGCAGTTGTTGGTGGCGATCGCCGGGGCCACCTTGTGCGAGACCATGTTGAGCGGATGGTTGAACGGGGTGATCGCCGAGATCACGCCCACCGACTCGCGCTTGGTGAAGATCTTGCGCGGCTTGCCCTGCGGGGTGAGATCGCAGGAGAAGATCTGGCCGTCGTCGAGAATGGCCAGCTGTCCGGACAGGGAATAGACGTCATAGGCGCGGCCCACCTCATAGAGCGAATCCTTCTTGGACAGGCCCAGTTCCAGCGTGATGAGGTCGGAAAGCTGGTCGCGGCGGCTGCGGATCAGCTCGGCGGCGCGGAACAGGATCTGCTGGCGCTCGTAGCGCGTGAGCCTGGGCTTGTAGGCCGCCGCGATGGCGAAGGCCTCGGCCGCGTGCTCGG